>NZ_JASOOK010000002.1:0-108251 GCF_030217725.1 Streptococcus sp. UMB1203
TATCAAAAAAGAAAGGACTAAATCTGTCCTTTCTAGAGCTTAGCTTTTCTTCAACCCACTACAGTTGACAAAGAGCCTAATGAAGTATAGTGAAATAAAACAAAAAAACGAGCACTTTCGCACTCGTTCTCTGATATAATCTATTGATTAAAGTGAGTTTACGTCAACTTTGATACCAACACCTTGAGTAGTTGTGATAGTCAAGTTTGTTACGTAAGTTCCTTTAGCTGTAGCTGGTTTTGCTTTTTGGATTGTTTCGTTGAAAGCTTTGAAGTTTTCAACCAATTTTTCAGCTTCAAATGATACTTTACCGATGATTGCTTGAACGTTACCTGCACGGTCAGCACGGTAAGTGATTTTACCACCTTTAGACTCTTCAACTGCTTTAGCAACATCCATTGTTACAGTACCAGTTTTAGGGTTTGGCATCAAGTTACGTGGTCCAAGGACACGTCCAAGACGTCCAACAAGAGCCATCATGTCAGGTGTAGCGATAACTACGTCGAAGTCCAACCAACCGTCGTTGATTTTAGCAACAAGGTCATCTTCACCAACAAAGTCTGCACCAGCAGCTTTTGCTTCTTCAGCTTTTGCACCACGTGCGAAAACAAGAACGCGTGAAGTTTTACCAGTACCGTTTGGCAATACCATTGCTCCACGGATTTGTTGGTCAGCTTTTTTAACGTCGATGTTCAAGTTGTAAGCAACTTCTACAGTTGCGTCAAATTTTGCAAAGTTAGTTTCTTTTGCAAGTGCTACAGCTTCTTCTACGCTGTATGCTTTTGTGCTGTCGATTTTCTCAAGAGCAGCACGAAGTTGTTTGCTTTTTTTAGCCATTTTCTATTCTCCTTGTAAGTGGTTCAATCGATTTTCATCTCCCACGTCACTTCTCGAAATGATGAAGTCTTGCGGGTTATATTGGGGTGTTATTGATTAGTCAACAACAGTGAATCCCATAGAACGAGCAGTACCTTCGATCATACGCATTGCAGACTCTACGTTTGCTGCGTTCAAATCTGGCATCTTAGTTTCTGCAATTTCTTGTACTTGTGCACGAGTAACTGTAGCAACTTTAGTTTTGTTAGGTGTACCTGATCCTTTTTCAACACCTGCAGCTTTTTTCAAAAGAACAGCAGCTGGTGGTGTTTTAGTGATGAAAGTAAATGATTTATCTTCGTAAACTGAGATAACAACTGGAATGATCATACCAGCTTGGTCAGCTGTACGAGCGTTGAACTCTTTTGTGAATCCCATGATGTTGATACCAGCTTGACCAAGAGCAGGTCCAACCGGTGGAGCTGGTGTAGCTTTACCAGCAGGGATTTGCAATTTTACAAGTTTTTCGACTTTTTTAGCCATTTTTAAATCCTCCTTTGTGGTTTTGGCGGTAATTAAAGATTTTTACCTCCCACAAGCATGCTTTACACATACTCATCTATTATACACTATTTATCTAGAATTGCAAGAGAAAAGTTTATTTTTTAATCGACGTAATCTCCGCCTTCAAAGCCGTAGTATTCTTCCAAACTGAGACCACTGGCAGCTATTTCTTTAGCTTCTTTTCCGACATATCGAAGGTGCCATTCCTCAGCCATATATCCTGTTTCTTTTTCTTTACCTTTGAGATAACGGACAACAAAGCCATAATCAGCAGCATGGTCCAAGAGCCATTGGGCCGCTTTTTCTTCTGTTACCAAATCACCATTTGTCCCAATCACATCAAAGGCTAAACCTGTCTGGTGTTCGCTATAGCCAGGTCGAGCAGAATAACGGTCAGCTGCTGCCTTCCCATCTTGGTTGACATAATCTTGATAGAGCTTGGTCTGAGTTTCATAACTTCTAAAACCACTGTAATGATCACTAATCGGGAATCCTGCCTCTTGCATAGCTTTAATGAGTTTGACCAACTCAGCCTTGGCTGTTGGATTTTCCCCTGGATTGTAGTCTTTTGACAATGGGTAGTGTTTATTGGCTACGATGATTTCATCGTATTTCCCTTGGATGCTGTAGTAGTCTCCTTTGTTAACCACTTCTGCTTTTTTCTGGGCAGCTCCTTGAGCCTTACTTCCTACTGTTCCATCAGCTTTAGCTGTTTGCTCTGTCTTAACTGAGCCATCTTCATTTTTTGCTTTTTCTTGTGAACAAGCTGCTAGACTCAAGGCTAGCAAAGCTGTCAAGACAAGGTATCTTTTTTTCATTTCTACTCCTTTATTTCTAATAGGTTATCTACTTCTGACGATAAACGTTTGACTAATTTTTTAATCTCATCCGATTTTGCTTGGCAGGTTTCTGCTGTCATTTCTTCAAAAGGAACCCACCAAACTGGACCACGTCCATTGAGACCGTGACCGTTCATATCACCTCTTCGTCTAGGAAACAGATGCCAATGAAGATGGGCATCACCATTGCCTAGCAGTTCGATATTCATTTTCTCGGCAGCAAAGGTCTTAGCAACCGCCTCTTGAACCACACTCATTTCTTCTAGAAAACGGAGTCTTGTCTCCTTTTTCAAATGGTGCAATTCGGTGACGTGTTCCTTGGCTAGAAAGAGACTATAGCCTGCAAAATACTGGTGATCTCCAATCACAAGATAGCCTGTTTCCAACTCTTTGACAAAATAGGGATTTTCCCCAGCCTTGATGAGCTCAATTCTCTGGCATATAAGGCACATATTAGTCTACCAATTCGCTCTTCAGATAAGCATCAACCATACGCTCTGTTGCGGTCACTGAATCAATATGAGTACGTTCATATGAGTGGCTAGACTCGATACCAGCACCGAGAAGGGCGTGTTTGACTTCTGCCCCTGCAGACATAGCTGCCGAAGCATCCGAACCATAAAACGGATAGATATCCAGCTTAAATGGAATATCTTGCTCTTTAGCCAAGGCCACCAAATGTTGACGGAAGTCATAGTGATAAGGCCCTGAAGCATCCTTGACACAGATAGACACTGTGTACTCATCTGTTTGCTGGTCATCTCCCATAGCTCCCATATCCACAGCCAGATATTCTACTACCTGAGCAGGGATATTAGAGTTAGCTCCATGCCCCACTTCTTCAAAAACTGAAAAAGCAAAATGGGTTGTTACGGGCAATTCAATCTTCTCTTCCTTATAAATACGAAGCAGGTTAAGCAAAATCGCTGCGCTGACCTTATCATCCAAATGACGAGACTTGATAAAACCTGTCTCTGTCACGACGGTTCGTGGGTCAAAGCTGATAAAATCGCCGACCTCAATACCAAGAGAACGAGTTTCTTTTTCACTGGTTACTTTTGCATCCAAACGCACTTCCATATTGTCCTGCGTGCGTTCTGCAGTTCCTGCATCCTTATAAACATGGCAAGAAGTTTGGTGGATGAGAATAGTTCCTGATACTTTTTGTCCTGTGCTAGCTACGTGAACGGTACAGTTTTCTCCTTCAATCATGTTCCAAGGAAAACCACCGATACGGTCCAATTTGAGACGACCATCTGCTTTGACAGCACGGACAATAGCACCCAGCGTATCTACATGGGCAGTCACATATCGTTGTTGCTCATCGTTTTGACCTTTAATGGTCACATTGACACCACCCTTGGCTGTACGAATCGGCTGGTAACCAAAACCTTCTAGAGTCTTGACTAAATAATCCGAAATCTCACGAGTGAAGCCCGTTGGCGACGCAATGGCTGTCAGTTCTTTAATATATTCTACTGTTTGATTCATTTCTTCACCTCTTTTGCTACCTATTATAACACATTTATCATCGGATAAAAAAAGAAAATCACTCTGTAGACTTGGCTACAAAAGTGATTTTAGTGATTATTCCATTTCAAAAACATCGCTTTCTTGCTTGTTTGGTAGAACCAGTGAGAGCAAGATTCCAACGATAGCAGGCACCAACCATGGGAGAGATGCCTTAGCAAAAGGAAGAGCGTTGACAAGATTTGCAAGAAACTCAACCTTAAACGAGCTTCCTAGTACGCTTGCAATAGCAATAGCTGTAACCACAGCGATTGTCAACTGCATACCTGGTTTTGAAAGAGCCACAAATTTGTTGACAATGACAATCATAACGATGGCAATCGTGATTGGGTACAAGATAACCAGTACTGGAATGGAGTACTTGATAATCGCATCAAGACCCAAATTGGCAATGGCAAAACCAATCAAGGTAAAGGCTGTCGCATAAACCTTGTAACTGATTTGTGGGAAACGCTCATTAAAGAACTCAGCTGTTGACACAATCAGACCAACTGTTGTTGTGAAGCAGGTTACAGTAACCATAGCTGCCAGGAAGAGTTGAGCTGTTGAGCCAAAGATTTCTTGAGTGGCTTGTGACAAGATATAAACACCTGGTGTTCCACCCTTCATCGCTTCAGCTGGTACTGGGAAATGATTTCCAAGGAAACCTAAACCGATGTAAAGAGCGCTGAATGCAAGGGCAACAACGATACCAACCACCCAAATAGTTGAAATGTATTCTTTCTTACTTGAAAATCCAAGTTGTTTCAATGTTTGAACTGCGATTACACTAAAGGCAACTGAGGCAAGGGCATCCAAGGTATTATAACCTTCTAGGAAACCTGTACCAAAAGCAGAAGCTTGATAAGCAGCTGAAGCAGCTTGAGGACTTGTTCCACCGTATTTTATAGCTCCTAAAACAACCAAGATAACGATCAAAATCGCAAAGACTGGCGTTAAGATACGGCCGATACGGTCCAAGATTTTTGATGGATTAAGCGAGATTAAATATGCTGCCGCAAAATAAAGAACAGTAAAGACAATCAAGCCAAGTCCTTTATTTGCATCCGACAAAAGAGGGCTAATCCCTACTTCGTAAGCTGTTGTAGCAGTACGTGGAATAGCAAAGAATGGACCGATTGACAAGTAAAGAACTGAGAGGTAAAGAGTCGCAAACCAAGGCGCTATCTTCGTTGAAATCTCGTAGATATATCCTTTAGGATTTAGCGTTCCAATAATAAGAGTCAAGACGGCGATACCAACGCCTGAAAAGACAAAACCTGCAATGGCAGGAAGAAAATGTTCTCCAGATAGAGCACCTAGAGAAGGCGGAAAAATCAAGTTCCCCGCACCAAAAAATATTCCAAACAGGAGTAAACCTGTTAGGGCACCTTTTTTAGCCATGTAAATCTCCTTCATATTTATAAAATACTGACCTAGTATATCATGAATAAGAGTATGAAAAAAGCTTCACGAAGTAAATATTGAATGTTTTCAAGATTCTTAAAAATGAGAATTGTCTAAAAATAAAATCCCCTACCCAGTCCACGACAAGTAGGAGAAAATTCTAATGTTTATACTCTTCGAAAATCTCTTCAAACCACGTCAGCGTCACCTTACCGTAGGTATGGTTACTGACTTCGTCAGTTCTATCCACAACCTCAAAGCTGTACTTTGAGCAGCCTGCAGCTAGCTTCCTAGTTTGCTCTTTGATTTTCATTGACTATAAAATAGTTTTAATTCTTTTTTTCAAATCCGGCACCACTTCTGACTCAAACCAAGGATTTTTGGCCATCCAGATTTGATTTCGCGGCGAGGGGTGAACTAGTGGAAAATAGGTTGGCAAGTAGTTCTGGTAATGTTTTACCCGTTCTGTCACCTTGCCACTGATTTTCTCCTTTAAATAATAGGCCTGGGCATATTGTCCAATCAAGAGGGTCAATTGAATATCTGGTAATTCTCGCAAGAGCTGTGGATGCCATTTTTCGGCAAATCCTGCTCGAGGTGGTAAATCACCTGAATTGCCATGCCCTGGAAAGTAGAAATCCATAGGCAAAACAGCAAAATATCCTGAATTGTAAAAGGTATCTTCATCCACACCTAGCCAGTCTCGCAAACGATCACCACTTTTGTCCTTCCAGTAAAGGCCTGCTTCTTGAGTTTTAAGTCCAGGTGCCTGACCGATGATATTGATGCGAGCAGTCTTTGGCGCTGCAAAAAGAGGCTCTATTCCGAGTGCGGTATAGTTGGCATTCTGTGGATCTGCCATAATAGCCTGCTTGATTCCTTCGATTTGAGACATCTACTTTCCCTCCAAAAAGAAGTCTAAGCATACAATCTCAGACTTCTATCGTTTTATTTGATCAATTCATAAATAGCTTCGGCATAGATTGCTGCAGCTCGGAAGAGATCGTCCAAGGCGATAAATTCATTGGCTTGGTGCATGGTGTCAATTGAGTCTGGGAACATGGCACCGTAGGCAACACCTCGTTCTAGCAAGCGACCAAAGGTTCCACCACCGATGACTTGCTCGTGACCTTTAAGACCAGTTTGTTTTTCATAAACATTCAACAAGGTTTGCACAAGTGGATCTTCCATTGGCACATAGTGAGGCGTATGACCATGTTCAGAAAGGCTAACAGAAGCAACTGGCAAGTTTTCAAGGATTGACTTGATTTGTTCTGGACTTGTTCCTTTTGGATAGCGGATGTTAAGGGCAATGGTATTATCAGCGCTTGTTTCGTCAAAGCGGAAGACACCCGCATTCATAGAAAGAGTACCCATCTTTTCATCCACATGGGCAATCTTGAGATTTTCACCCTCATGGTCGTTCAAGAGAATCTTACCAGCGATGTCAAGGTAGTCTTTGGCTGGACCAGCAAAGTCAAACTGGCTAAGGAAGAGGGCTAGGTAAGTCGCACCATTGACACCTGAAGCAGGCATAGCACCGTGGGCTGATTTACCAATAATCGTCACCTTATATTGGCCAGCTTCTTCTTGGAGTTCTCCTCTAAGTTTGTGTTCTGCAACAAAGGCATCTAGTTTAGCTTGCAAGTCAGCCAAATCACCTGAAACGACTGCTGTTGCTGATTCTGGTACCATATTTTCACGTAAACCACCTGTAAAGCTGTGAAGACGGGCAGCACCTGCATTTTCACCTGCAAAGTGGAGGTATTCCGTGATATTTCCTTTTTCACCATTGATGATAGGGAATTCAGCGTCTGGAGAGAAACCAAAGTCTGGTTTTGCAAGTCCTACGTGCTCGAAATAGTAGTCCATGTCTGCCCAACCTGATTCTTCATCTGTTCCAACGATGAAACGAACTTTCTTAGAAGTTGGAAGTCCCAATTCTTTGATAATTTTCAAACCATAGTAACAAGCCGTTGTAGGACCCTTGTCGTCCGAAGCCCCACGCGCATAAAGACGACCGTCTTTGATAGTTGGTGTGTAAGGATCTGTGTCCCAACCGCTACCAGCAGGCACCACGTCCATGTGGGCAAAGATTCCGAGAACTTCTTCTCCATCACCAAATTCAAAATGTCCTGCATAGTTATCAACATTTTTAGTTGGGTAGCCATCGCGGTCTGCGATTTCAAGGAATTTCTCCAAGGCTTTTACCGGCCCAGGTCCAAATGGATGCTGGGCATCAACCTTGCTGTCATCACGTTCAGAGTTGATTTCCAAAAGGCTAAACAAGTCAGCCAAGAGGTCTTCTTTTCGTTTTTCTACTTCTGCTGTAAAATCAATTGCTGTCATATTATCTTCCTTCTATCTTTTCTCGATGATTTCATCTACTGGCAAGCGATAGCTTGGTTCCAATTTTTCGTCTGTATAACCCACTGTAATCAAGAGTTCTGGACGGAAACGGTCTTCAATGTCCAAAACTTCATTGATTTTTGATTTGTCAAAACCAAGGATAAGGTTTGAGCCAATTCCTTGGTCTGTAAGAGCGAGAACCAAGTTCATCGCAACCAAACCAGCATTGAGGGCTAGGTAGTCGCTGACTTGTTGTTCATTGTAACGGGCAAATTCCGCAGGCAAATTTTTCATGAAGTATTGAAGTTGTTCTTCTGAGAAATTTTTAGCACCACCGACACGGGCAATCTTGCGAGCACGTTTGGCTAAGTCCGTATCTGTAAAGAGGGCAATGGTTACAGGTGCTGATGATACCTGCTCAAAGTTCGAGCCATAAGCCAACTTTGCCAATTCAGCATTTTTCTCACGAACCACCACAAATTTCCATGGTTGGCTATTGTGGGCACTTGGAGCCAAGGTTGCAATTTCGATAGCCGTACGCACATCTTTGGGATCAACTGGCTTATCAGTGAACTGCTTAGTCGCATGACGTTTTTTGTTTAATTCAAGAAATTTCATAATCGATTTCCTTTTCTAATTCTACTGCTTCCATTCTACCATATTTTGAAAGAGCTTGCAGAGATTTTTCATAGAAAGAAATTGGAACAAGGATAAGCAACCGAATGAAGAAAATCATTTAAATAAGGAAGCCCCTCATCCAGTTCCAATTAATTTTCAGTTACTTAAAGAAACTAGTCTATCTTATATTCTGACTTTATAGCCCCCAAGAAATCCTTCACATCCTCTACATACCCATGCTTTTCTATTAAGCTTGCTAATAGTTCCAGATTGTGCCCCTGATAGTTGTCTTCACGACGTAGCTCTTCATACATTTCGATAAAGGGAAGCCCCTTGGACTTGGCCAATTCTAACTCCGCTTCATAATCATAAGCGACTTTACGAAATAGGATATTTACCAATTCCCCATCTTCAACTTCTATCACGGCATACTGGGCACGGTGATTTTTTAACGCCTCCCAATTAAAATAGGGCATGCCAATCGACCCTGGATTGATGATTTGTTGCCCTTGACTGCCATAACGAAGCAATTGCTTGTGAACATGACCATAGACTGCCACGTCGGTTTCCGCATCTAGCAGTTGGTCAAATTTTTCTGTATCATTCCCAACCAGTAGATCTCCACCATAGTTTTTGTCAGGTAAATTATGTGTGAGAGAAAAACGCAGTCCCTCAACTTCTTTCTTTTCCAGCAAAGGCAAGCTTCGTAGCCAGACAATCGTTGCAGGATCCATTCGCTCCATCAAAAACTGGGTCATGCGCATTGACTGGATTTCTTTCGGATGTTCCAAACCATATTCGCCATCCAAGGCCTCAAGGATACGATCATCCCAATTGCCTCGAACACTGGCTGTGATGGGAAGATCCTTTAGCAGAGCGACTAAGTCATTTTCGCCTGGACCAGGAAGAAAAATATCTCCCAGAAGCCAGTATTCACTGACTCCTTGATTTTTAGCATCTGCAATCACTGCTTCTAGTGCAGTTGCATTGCCATGAATATCTGATAAAATTGCGATTTTATGGTTCATTGTGGTTTCCTTCCGTTTGGTAATCTACTCTTTCTTCCGCTACTTGAAGCAAGATTTCTGTTTCCTGCGGGTTCAACTTCCTCTGCACAGCCTCTGCTACTGCTCTTGGTACTCCAACTTCGACAATCTCATCCACACTGGCTTCCTTGATTTTGGTCAGAGACTTGAAATGTTTCATGAGATTTTGCTTACGTTTAGGCCCCAGACCTTCAATTCCATCCAGTTGTGATGAAAAGGAATTTTTGGAGCGCAGTTGGCGATGGAAAGTGATGGCAAAACGGTGCACCTCATCTTGAATGCGTTGGAGGAGGAAAAATTCCTGAGAATTGCGAGACAACTCTACCACCTCAAGTGGATCACCGAAGAGCAATTCATGGGTTTGGTGCTTGTCATTCTTTTGCAAACCTGCAATGGGAATATCCAAGCCCAGCTCCTCTTGGATGACTTGCTTGGCGATATTGACTTGACCTTGTCCCCCATCAATCACAATCAAATCTGGCGGAGTCAAACCGTCACGCTGTACTCGACCATAGCGTCTGCGAATGACTTCTCTCATACTGGCATAGTCGTCTGGCCCAACGACAGTCTTGATTTTATACTTACGATAATCTTTTTTACTTGGTTTGCCGTTGACAAAGACCACCATGGCTGAAACAGGACTGGTTCCCATGATATTGGAGTTATCGAAGGACTCAATGCGAACTGGGGTTGGGATCTGGAGTAAACGTCCCAGATTTTCAATAGCTCCTTGGGTCTTTTCGACAGATTTTTCTAGCAGATTGAACTTCTGCTCCAGACTAACACGAGCATTTTTTATGGCTAGATTGACCAGCTGTTTTTTCTCTCCACGCTGGGGTTTGAGAATCTTAGTATCCACCAAGACCTTGACCGCTTCTTCGTCAATATCCTGCGGAATCAGCACCTCATTGGGAACTAGATGAGATTTTTCTTGGTAGAATTGTCCAACATAAGTTAGAAAGTCCTCATCCGGATCATTATAATAAGGGAAAAGATTGACATCCCGCTCAATGAGCTTACCCTGACGGACAAAGAAAACCTGCACACACATCCAGCCCTTGTCCACATAGTAGCCAAAGACATCCCGATTTTGGAGATCCTTAGCCATGACCCGTTGCTTGGTTCGAAGCGTTCCAATGGCCTGAATCAGGTCACGGTATTCTGCCGCACGTTCAAATTCCATAGTCTGGACTGCCGTTGCCATCTTTCCCTTGAGATCATCAATAATTTTGTCATCCTGCCCTTTTAGAAAATCAGAAACCTCCTGAGCCATGGACTTGAAATAGGCCTCATCTTTTTTACAGATGGTGTGGGCCATACATTGACCGATATGGTAGTAAAAACAGACCTTAGAGGGCGGATTGGTACACTTACGAAAAGGAAAAATCCGATCCAGCAACCGCTTGATTTCATTGGCTGCGCCCACATCTGGATAGGGACCAAAGTAGAGACCTCCGTCCTTCTTGACCTGTCGGGTAATAATCAAACGAGGATAGCGTTCATTGGTGATTTTGATGAAAGGATAAGACTTGTCATCCTTGAGCATGATATTGTATTTAGGCTTATTTTCCTTGATCAGGTTGATTTCTAGGAGAAGTGCCTCAATATTGGACTCAGTAACGATAAATTCAAAATCTACAATTTCAGACACCAGAGCCTCTGTCTTAGTATCATGACTTCCACGGAAATAAGACCTCACGCGGTTACGCAGATTTTTAGCCTTTCCAACATAGATAATGGTGCCGTTTTTATCCTTGTGAATGTAGCAACCAGGGCTGGTCGGCAAGAGCTCTAGTTTTGATTTAATCAAGTTATTCATAGTTCCATTATAGCAAAAAAGTAGGGAAAGATAATCCCCTACTCATTGGTCTCATATAATTTTCGAAGGTTTGCAACATCCTCTTCCTGGATGCCATAAAAGGAACCTGCAGGTTGCATCACAGACTTCTCATCTGTATGGTCCAAGCCAATCGCATGACCCAACTCATGTTCTGCCGTATGGACAATGCGCTCATAGGAATAACCATAGTCTGGATTGGACAGATAATAATGATTCAACCGCACCGTTACGGATAAGAATTGCCCTGTCAAGAGATTGGTCTGACTTTCTGCCTCTCCTGCCACAGGAGTACCTCCGTCATTCATCTCCGTAGCCAGGATATCTGCCTTGCTGGACTCGGTGACAATTTCAAAGTTAAAAGCACCAGTTTGATTCCAATTCTGGATTGCTTCTAAATAAGCTTCTTGAAAGCGTGAATCCATCTGGGGATCTAGGTAAATACGAGCAGAAGCCTGCGGCCACCTTCCTTCAGAGTGTTGATGGTTATCTGTCTGGTTCAACTTAGGCAGTTGCCCAGTTTTTTCCCATTGGTCAATACTTTGTTGACCAATCTTTACTGACCGTTCTGCTTGCTTTAGCGCTCCTTGAAAATCCCCGTTCAGATACCAGAGAAGACCGAAAGCAAGAGCACATAAGAGCACAACTATCCAAAACAGGCGCCAAAACAAACGCCACACAAAAGAAAAGAAAGCCCCTATCAAACGAAAAATCCAGCGCATTTCCCTCCACCTTTCTAGCAAATAAAGTCTATTTTACTAAAACAAGCTGAAAGAAAGCTAAATTATGACAATCTCTCTTCTAATTTGAAATCAATTGGCAGAGTTGCTAGAAACCGTTCCAATTGTTTTTCCCAATAATACCACTCGTGAGTTCCAGCGCTATGGCTATAGGTCACATCAAATCCTATTTTTTTGAGGTTTTTCACTGCCAGATTATTGGCTGCATACAAGAAATCCTGTTCACCACACCAAGCCCAAAGCTTGGTCTTTTTGTCCGATTTTTTAGCCAGACTTTCTAGAGAATAGGTGCTAGCTGTCCAATCCTTAATCTCCCCAAACACACCCCTCCAATAAGCCGGTGTTCCCAGATTTTGACTCTCAGGAGAAAAATCTTGAAAACTAAGGGCACCTGAAAAGCTAGCTGCATGAGAAAAACGATTTGTAGCAAGAGCCAGTTTGAAACAGCCATAGCCTCCCATAGAGAGACCAGCGATAAAGGTATTTTCACGCTTGCTGGTCATATTAGGGAAGAAGCGTTTCAAAACCTGTGGCAATTCCTCCGCTAGAGCTGTGTAATAGTCAAAACCATACTGGGTATCGGTATACCAACCGTTGCTGGTATTGGGCATGACGACGATGAGATTAGTCCCTCGAAGTAAGCGTTCTACATTGGTCCGCTTGAGCCAACTATTATGATTGCCAGACATCCCGTGCAAGAGGTACAAGACAGGGATATCTGTACACTCTGGTTCTTCCACTCGATTGACATCGGGGTAAAGAACATTCACTCCCCACTCCATATCCAAAACTTGTGAGTAATACTCGATTTTCATTACTGCCATAATTTTTCCTCTATTTTTCTATAAGAAAAAGCCGAAATTCGACTTTCTCTCCGTTTATTTCAACGATTATTTTGCTTCCATGACTACTGGTAAAATAGCTGGACGACGCTTAGTTTGATCAAAGAGATACTTGGTCAGATTATCACGAACCTTCCCTTTAAGATCTGCCCAGTCAAAGTCATCTCCTTGAAGATAGTCTTCTACCGTCTGATTAATCAATTCTGAACTTTCACGGAGAATATCACGGCTCTTCTTGAGATAAACAAATCCACGCGTGTGAACACGAGCCTTGGCCACAATTTTCTTCTCACGACGGTTAACGGTGATTGCGACGATGAAAATTCCATCTTCTGACAAGACCTTACGGTCACGAAGAACCACATTACCAACATCACCAATGGCATTCCCGTCAATCAAGACATCCCCTGCCGAAACCGCGCCAGCTGGGACAAAATCGCCATTCTCATAAGCCATGCTTGTTCCCTTTTTAGGGATGAAAATGCGTTCTGGCAACATACCTACTGCCATAGCAGCCTTAGCATGAGCATCTAACTCACGGTATTCCCCTTGAATCGGGAAGAGATACTTGGGTTGCAAGAGATTGATCATCAACTGTAAATCACGCGCATTTCCATGCCCTGACACACGCAAGCTTTGAGTGATCAGTTTGACAACTCCGCCAGCTTGGTAAATCATGTTTTCCACACGTGCCATGACCGCTTCTTTGGCGATAGACGGTGTCGTTACAATATAGACTAGGTCACCGTCCTTGATTTCCACATAACGGTGGCGACCAATCGACATTTTACGAAGACCATTGATTGGCTCACCCATACGACCTGTCTCAAGGATAATCAACTCACGGTCTTCAAAACGAGACATATCTTTTGGCTTAATCAAAAGACTCTCGTTAGCTAGAGACAATTTCTTAAGGCGAATAGCAGTACGGACGATATTTTCAATATCGAATCCTGTCAAGACCACACGACGGCCTGTTGCATCCGCAGCATCAAACACCTGCTGGATACGAGAGAGGTTGCTGGCTACTGCTGCAACAATGATACGACCATCCCAGTCCGAAATGGTTTGAGTAATCTCGTCCCCAACTTCACTTTCGCTAGCCACTTGGATATTACTGTCCGCATTGGCTGAATCGCTAAGAAGAGCTAGAACTCCATCACGACCGATTTCTGCCAAACGAGCGAAGTCTGTGGCATAAGATTCACTAGCTGTCTGGTCAAATTTGAAGTCACCTGTATAAACGATACTACCCTCAGCTGTCTTCAAGACAACACCCAGACTCTCTGGGATAGAGTGGGTCGTACGGAAGAAGGACACCACTGTCCCTCCAAAATCAATCTCCGTATCCTCATCGATAACATGGAAATCATTGAATTTCTTAACTGTGTCATTTCCCTTGACAAAGAGTTTTGCCAACTCAATAGTCAGCTCAGACCCAAATACAGGTACCTTGGCTTCCGCCAAGAGATAAGGCAGAGCACCAATGGCATCCGCATGGCCGTGGGTCAAGAAGACCCCAGCGATACGGTCACTGTTTTCAAAAAGGTAGTCCATATTGGGAATGACCACATCCACCCCTAGTTGTTCATTTTCAGGGTATTTCAGACCTGCATCCAAAACGAAAATAGACCCATCGATTTCAGCGATATACATATTTTTCCCGTTTTCACGTACACCACCAAGTGTTGTTAGACTGATATTACTCATTTTTCCTCCGAAAGCTTAATTTATCTTGATTATAGGGTTGCTTGCCCTCTTATTCTAAAAGCACTATTACTTTTAGCCGAATCTTTTCCTACCATTATACCATTTTTTTGATGATTTTCAAAATGAAGATTTGTTTTCAAAAAAGAGCTGGTTGCCCAACTCTTTCCAATCTGCTACTATTTCTCCATCAAAAAGTCATAAATTTCTTGCACCGTACCCAGCGCCATCATTTCTTGGTCTTTGACAGTCTGCTTGAGATTTTGGTAAATCAGACTTTCTCCGATTTCACGTTTCGGTGCCTCTTTATTGACTGTCATCACACCATCTTTGATTGTCACAAAGCCTAGTTCTTCAAACACTTGAATCATCTTGACCAGCAAGATTTGTTGAATATTGAGATAAGTAGCCAAATCCTTCAGCTTGTAGCGAATATCAAACTCTGGAAACTGGTAAATAGTCTTGTACAATTTGGCAAACTGCTCTCTAGTTCCATAACCTGTCAGATAATAGGCCTTGTCAATGTCATTTTTGAAATAGACAGCAGAGAAATGCTGTTCCTGAAAAATGGTCTTTAGCAGGGTAATATCCTCAGGAATGGTTTTTACGACAACCGCGTCACTAGTCACTAAATCTGGCACTTCTCCAGCAAAATCCAAGACTGGAACTCCCTCTGGCAAGACGGCATTCTTCCCACGAATGTTAAAAAGTTGAACCCCCTCCACACGCGCATCCACCATCATCAACTGGAGGGCAGTTTGGCCATTCCATTGGTTGACAGACAATTTGACTGCCAACTCTAGATTCTTGGTTTGAGCAAATTCTGTTGCCCATCTGCCTTGACCGAAGGCCACCACCTCAAAACTCGCTTCACCCTTAGAGATTTTCAGTTTGAGATGGGCATTGCCTGCCCCTATGGTACGAGTACTTTCAACCTGAAAATCCTTAATATAAAAGACAGGTTTCTGATTATCCATCCCAAAAGGTGCCAAGCGTTCAAAGTTCTTGACCGTTTCAAGACTCAAAGTCTCCAAATCCAGTTCTTCATCTAAGTTTAACTTATTTTTACCACTAGCATCTGCGCCTTTTTCACGGACATAATCTTCCAAGACCTGAGATAAATCTGAAAGTTTCTCCACTTCTAGCGTCATTCCTGCTGCGCCAGCATGACCGCCAAAGGCGATAAAGAGGTCGCGATGGGGATCTAGAGCTTCAAAAATATCGACCGCTTCCACACTACGAGCACTACCCTTGGCACGACCGTCTTCTATATTAAGAACGATGACTGTCTGTCCTAATTCTTCCAACAAACGACCAGCTACGATTCCTAGAACCCCAGGATTCCAGCCTTCCTTGGCCAAGACCTGGACCTTCTTCTCAGGATCCACCATGGTCTTAGCTTCTTCATAGATTGACTGAACGATTTCCTTGCGCTCTTCGTTTTTCTGATGAATCATGAGAGCAATCTCATGCGCTTCCTCATCATCAAATCCAGTCAGCAAATCAATGGCAGGATTGGGATCGTCCAAGCGACCTAAGGCATTTAAACGAGGAGCAATCTGGAAACCAACTGTCTCTTCCGTCACTTCATTAGCAGCAATCCCAGCCATATCCAGCATTTCTTGTAGGCCAATACGCTGAGTATGCCCCAACATTTCCAGACCATACTGAACCAAGATACGGTTCTCATCTGTCAAACTAACCATATCAGCAATGGTACCAATCGCAACCAAATCAAGCAGTTCCACTTGCACTTCTTCTAAAAGGGCACAAGCCAGCTTGAAAGCCACTCCACAACCAGCCAAATATTTAAAAGGATAGTCCGCATCCGGATGCTCAGGATGAACGATAGCATAGGCATCGGGCAGAGTTTCAGGCATGGAATGGTGGTCAGTCACAATGACATCTACTCCCATAGACTGGGCCAATTCAATGGCTTCATGACCGGCAACCCCATTATCCACTGTCACTATCAAGGAAGTTCCCTCTTGCTCGATAAAGTATTTATAAACACTAGCATTGGGACCATATCCATCAGTAAAACGATTAGGCAGGTAAACTCGGCACTCGGCACCAAGCTGTTCCAAACTTTCCTTCACAATCGAAGCCGAAGTCATGCCATCCGCATCGTAGTCTCCATAAACGAGAATGTTTTCTCCTTCTTCAATGGCCTGACGAATACGAGCCACTGCCTTGTCCATATCATGAAGTAGATAAGGATCATGCAAGTCCTCCAAGGAAGGTTCTAAAAACTTCTTCAAGCTCTCTTCATCCTGAATCCCTCTCTCTAATAATAAGCGAGCCACCTCAGGACCCAGTCCAGCCTTCTTGGCTATCTTTGTAAAATCCGCATCTTCAACCTGCGGGGCAAACTGCCATTCATAAGTAGGTGTTATCAAAAAGACATCCACTCTTTCTAAGAATTCTATTGCTTCATTATAACATGATTTAGACGTTTTCTCTATCTAGATTGCTTTTTTATAAAATTTTAGTGAATTTTTTCAGATATGATTTGACAAGGCAATTCTT
Organism: Streptococcus sp. UMB1203; assembly: GCF_030217725.1. Classification (GTDB taxonomy): domain Bacteria; phylum Bacillota; class Bacilli; order Lactobacillales; family Streptococcaceae; genus Streptococcus. The sequence continues at coordinate 16,804 of NZ_JASOOK010000002.1, forward strand.
TTGGTGTAGAATCATGTTATAAAATCTAACACAAAGGAGATTCCTTATGGCTTTAGTAGAATTTGAACACGTCGAAAAATATTACGGAGACTACCACGCACTCCGCGACATCAATCTCCGTTTTGAAAAAGGACAAGTCGTTGTCCTCCTCGGACCATCTGGTTCTGGGAAGTCCACTCTTATCCGCACGATTAATGGTTTAGAGGCTGTCGACAAGGGAAGTCTTCTAGTAAATGGTCACCAAGTTGCTGGTGCCAGCCAGAAAGATTTAGTACCGCTTCGCAAGGAAGTCGGTATGGTTTTCCAGCATTTCAACCTCTACCCACACAAAACAGTGTTAGAAAACGTAACACTTGCACCCATAAAAGTTCTAGGAATTGATAAAAAAGAAGCTGAAAAGACAGCCCAAAAATATCTGGAATTTGTAAATATGTGGGACAAGAAAGATTCTTATCCAGCCATGCTATCCGGTGGACAAAAACAACGAATCGCCATTGCTCGTGGACTCGCCATGCATCCGGAACTTCTCCTCTTTGATGAACCAACATCTGCTCTTGATCCTGAAACCATCGGCGATGTTCTAGCAGTTATGCAAAAATTAGCCCACGATGGTATGAATATGATTGTCGTTACCCATGAAATGGGCTTTGCCCGTGAAGTTGCGGACCGCATCATCTTTATGGCTGACGGGGAAGTTTTGGTGGATACGACAGATGTCGATGACTTTTTCGATAACCCAAGCGAACCACGTGCCCAACAATTCCTCAGCAAAATCATCAACCACGAAAGTGACAAAGTCAAATAAGGAGGCGCTTATGAAAAAGAAATTCTTTTTATCAGCATTATTGATTAGCCTTTTCGGCCTTGCTGCTGCAAAACCAGTTCAGGCCGATACAAGCGTCGCAGATATTCAAAAAAGAGGCGAGCTAGTTGTCGGTGTCAAACAAGACGTTCCCAACTTTGGCTATAAGGATTCCAAGACAGGGACCTATTCTGGTATCGAAACTGACTTGGCCAAGATGGTTGCAGATGAGCTCAAGGTCAAGGTTCGCTATGTTCCTGTTACCGCGCAAACTCGTGGACCGCTCCTAGACAATGAACAAGTTGACATGGATATCGCGACCTTTACCATCACAGACGAACGCAAAAAACTCTACAACTTTACCAGCCCCTACTACACGGACGCATCTGGCTTTTTGGTCAATAAGTCTGCCAAAATCAAAAGTATTGAAGACCTAAACGGCAAAACCATCGGAGTTGCCCAAGGCTCCATTACTCAACGCCTGATTACTGAACTTGGTAAAAAGAAAGGTCTAACCTTTAAATTCGTCGAACTTGGTTCCTACCCAGAATTGATCACTTCCCTACACGCTCACCGTATTGATGCCTTTTCCGTTGACCGATCTATTCTATCTGGCTATATCAGCAAACGCACAGAACTACTAAATGATAGTTTCAAGCCATCTGACTACGGTATCGTTACCAAGAAATCGAATACCGAGCTCAACAACTATCTTGATAACTTGGTCACTAAATGGAGCAAGGATGGTAGTTTGCAGAAACTCTATGACCGTTACAAACTTAAACCATCTAGCCATACTGCAGATTAAGGAGGACACCCTATGACAGATTTATCATCTTGGACAGCCTATTTTCAAGATTTTGGCCAATTTTTCAATGGTTTCCTCTTCACCCTTGCCCTAGCAATTGGATCCTTTATCCTCGCCATGGTTTTGGGCATCTTCTTTGGAGCTATGTCAACCAGCCAACGTCCCATTTTACGCATTTTAGCTCGCATCTTTGTGGAATTTTATCAAAACACTCCCCTCTTGGTGCAGTTTGTTATCGTTTTTTATGGTCTACCACTTATCAGTGACCATATCATCATGATTCCGATTTATTGGACGGCTGTTCTCTGCGTGGGACTCTATCACGGCGCCTATATCGCCGAGGTTATTCGCTCAGGCATTCAGTCTATTCCTAGCGGTCAAATGGAAGCCGCCTTGTCGCAAGGTTTTACTTATATCAGTGCTATGCGCTTGATTATCTTGCCTCAGGCCTTTCGTATCATTCTCCCTCCTTTGACCAACCAAATCGTCAACCTCATCAAAAACACCTCTACAGTCGCTATCATCTCTGGAGTGGACTTGATGTTTGTGACCAAGTCTTGGTCGGCACTTAACGGAAACTACATTCCAGCCTTTCTAGGTGCTGCCCTGCTCTACTTTTCTCTTTGCTTCCCTGTTGCCCAGTTTGGTCGCAAGATGGAGCAAGCCAACAAAAAAGCCTATTCACTTTAGGAGGTTACTATGGAATCCATTTTAGAAGTTTTGACCCCAGATAACCTAGTCTTTATCTTTAAAGGATTTGGCTTGACCCTCTATATTTCTCTGATTGCAATCGTCCTCTCTACCCTTATCGGAACGGTGCTAGCCGTCATGAGAAATGGGAAAAATCCTGTCTTGCGTATTATTTCCAGCATTTACATTGAATTTGTACGTAACGTTCCCAACCTCCTCTGGATTTTCACCATCTTTTTGGTGTTCAAGATGAAATCCACACCAGCCGGAATCACTGCCTTTACCCTCTTTACCTCAGCAGCCCTAGCTGAGATTATCCGTGGTGGCCTCAATGCTGTAGACAAGGGACAATACGAAGCAGGAATGTCACAAGGATTTACCTCTGCGCAAATCCTCTACCACATCATTCTTCCACAAGCTATCCGTAAAATGCTTCCAGCCATCATTTCTCAGTTTGTAACCGTGATTAAGGATACCAGCCTGCTCTACTCTGTTATCGCCCTACAAGAGCTCTTTGGAGCCAGCCAAATTCTCATGGGACGTTATTTCGAACCAGAGCAGGTCTTCAGTCTTTATATCCTGATTGCCCTCATCTACTTCAGCTTTAACCTAGCAATTTCTAGCCTGTCTCATATGCTAGCCAAACGTTGGCAACAAGCTGCAGAATAAAAAACAGCTCTCCAGTTCAATTGGAGAGTTTTTTGATGATAGTAAACATTTATAGACCTCAATTTGACACCATACTTTTTCTATGATAAAATGTAACAAATTTATTTACAACAAATCAAAATCTTAATGAAATGGAATTTTCTATGAAATCAATCAAAGGACTACTCTTTATCATAGCTAGTTTTGCCTTGACTATTTTGACTTGGATGAACACTTCTCCCCAATTCATGATCCCAGGACTAGCTTTAACAAGCCTATCTCTAACTTTTATCCTCACCACTCGTCTCCCACTACTAGAAAGCTGGTTTCACGGTTTGGAGAAGGTCTACAACGTCCACAAATTCACAGCCTTTCTATCCATCATTCTACTCATCTTTCATAACTTTAGTATGGGCGGTTTGTGGGGCTCTCGATTAGCTGCTCAGTTTGGAAATCTTGCCATCTATATCTTTGTCAGTATCATCCTTGTCGCCTATTTAGCCAAATACATCCAATACGAAGCTTGGCGATGGATTCACCGCCTGGTTTATCTAGCTTATATTTTTGGACTCTTTCACGTCTACATGATGATGGGCAATCGTCTTCTCACATTTAATCTTCTAAGTTTTCTTGTTGGTAGCTATGCCCTTTTAGGCTTACTGGCTGGTTTTTATATCATCTTCCTTTATCAAAAGATTGGCTTCCCCTATCTAGGGAAAATCACCAATCTCAAACACTTAAATCATGATACTAGAGAAATTCAAATCCATCTTAGCAGACCTTTCAACTATCAATCAGGACAATTTGCCTTTCTAAAGATTTTCCAAGAAGGCTTTGAAAGCGCTCCGCATCCCTTTTCTATCTCAGGAGGTCATGGTCAAACTCTTTACTTTACTGTTAAAAATTCAGGCGACCATACCAAGAATATCTATGACAATCTTCAAGTCGGCAGCAAAGTAAGCGTAGACAGAGCTTACGGACACATGATCATAAAAGAAGGACGAGAAAATCAGGTTTGGATTGCTGGAGGTATTGGAATCACCCCCTTCATCTCTTACATCCGTGAACATCCTATTTTAGATAAACAGGTTCACTTCTACTATAGCTTCCATGGAGAGGAAAATGCAGTCTACCTAGATTTGCTCCGTGACTATGCTCAGAAAAATCCTAATTTTGAACTCCATCTAGTAGACAGTAGGAAAGACGGCTATCTTAATTTTGATCAAGAAAAAGTGCCCGATCATGCAAGCGTCTATATGTGTGGTCCTCTTTCTATGATGAAGTCACTTGCCAAACAGATTAAGAAAGAAAGTCCAAAAACAGAGCTTATTTACGAAGGATTCAAGTTCAAATAATTACTCATACTCTCCTGGAATTTCCCAGGAGTTTTTTTACGCAACCGCAAAAAAACACTGCCAGATTTCTAGCAGTGTTTTGTGTTTCATTTATCTTAGTAGACTGTTTTTTCAGTTTCTACATCAAAGAAGTGTGCTTTGTTCAAGTCAAATCCAAGTTCAACTGTTGCACCTGTTTGCAAGTAGTCACGAGCATCAACTTTGGCAACAAATTCGTCTTTACCAACTTGGCAGTAAAGGTGAGATTCTGAACCAAGCAATTCTGATACAGAGATAGTAGCTTTGACAACTGATTCTGGGAATGTTTCAAGGAAAGCAGGTTCTGCATTCACGTCTTCTGGACGGATACCGAAAATCAATTCTTTACCTTCGTAGCCTTTTTCACGAAGAACTTTCAATGCGCCTTCTGGAACTTTCAAACGGAAACCGTCAGAAACAATTTCGCTACCAACCAATTTCACGTTGATGAAGTTCATAGCTGGGCTTCCGATGAATCCTGCTACGAATTTGTTAACTGGGTTTTTGTAAACTTCTTGAGGAGTACCGATTTGCTCAACACGTCCGATAGTACCTGTACCAGCAGGGTTCTTAGTTGCTGACATGATAACGATACGGTCTGCAAGTGTCATCGCTTCTGTTTGGTCGTGAGTTACGTAGATAGTTGTAGCTCCGATACGACGGTGGATTTTAGCGATTTCAGCACGCATTGATACACGAAGTTTGGCATCCAAGTTTGACAAAGGCTCGTCCATCAAGAATACTTTTGCGTCACGGACAATGGCACGACCCATGGCAACACGTTGACGTTGACCACCTGAAAGGTCAGCTGGTTTACGTTCCAAGAATTCTTTCAATCCAAGGATTTCAGCTGCTTCTTGCACACGTTTGTCGATGTCTTCCTTGCTGTATTTACGCAATTTCAAACCGAAAGCCATGTTATCATAAACAGTCATGTGTGGGTAAAGAGCGTAGTTTTGGAATACCATGGCGATGTCACGGTCTTTTGGAGCTACGTCGTTGACAACCACGCCATCGATAGATGCAGTACCTTCTGTGATGTCTTCAAGACCAGCAATCATACGAAGAGTAGTTGATTTACCACATCCTGAAGGACCTACGAAAACAATAAACTCCTTGTCTTTGATGTCCAAGTTGAAGTCTTCAACTGAATAGTGTTCGCTGTTTGGATATTTTTTGTAAATGTTTTTAAGATTCAATTCTACCATGAGGTGAACTCCTTTTGTCTTTTGATAGTTTTATTATAGATGAAAACGCTTTACATTTCTATGGCAAGGTGACCAAAAAAATAAAAAAGTTCTGTGCAACTTGCACAAAACTTTAGAGAATATCTGGTAAAATCAATTGATAACACAAGGTCAGGTCGGTCAACTCCTTCAACTGAAGCCCTGTCAACTCCTCCCATTTATCAATCTTGTATTGGAGAGAATTCCGGTGCAGATAGAGTTGCTGGGCTGTTTTAGTGAGAACAGCACTATTTTCCCAAAGGGAGAGAATGATTTCCTGAATCTGGTCTTGATCCAAAATCATCTGGTGCAGACATTCCTTGATTACACTCAAGTCAGCGAATCTTTCTCCCATACTCCAAAGATAGAGCTGAGAAAAGGTATGAACACCTTGGTGACCCTGACGCCACCAAGTCTTAAATAAATCCCGCTCCGCTTTGATTAAGTCTGATAGGGCTTGATGTCCTGTCTGAGACCAAACCTGACCCAACATGATTGACAGACGCAGTCCAAAGTCATACTCAACCGCTTCAATCGTATCACTTAAAATAGCTCGTACAGAGGTGTATTTGTCTTGTTGAAGCACGAAAACATAATCCTGAGCTCCGACCTGAAGCACCGTCTGACAGTTTGGAAATAGTGTCCGCATCATATCCAACCAAGAAGCTAGATTTTCCTGCTGAAAATAGGAAAGATGGCAATAAACCAGCTGAATCTTTTTAAAAGTTTGTGGTGCCTGTCCCTTGCCCTCAATCAGAAAAGAATACCAAGGATTGAGCGAGCGAGCCTGCTCCTGCTGAGTCAAAAGGGCAACCAACTGCTTTTCGCGCTCGCTGAGTTCAGCTTCCTCCAGCAGAATCCACTGCTGAGAAGCTAAGGGGAGTGTGAGATAGCCCTCTTTCTCTACTGGTTGGTCTGAAATCTGAGCCTCAGGAAACCAGTCTTGTAGTTCTTTTGCTATCATGTCCTAGCCCTCCACTTTTTGGATGCACCACGAAATCAAGCTCTCAAGACGTTCCAGATTTTCAGTCATATGAAGATAGCCCATGACTGCTTCAAAACCTGTAGACATACGGTAAGTCACCACATCGGCATTTTTAGCCTTTGTGTGGCTATTAGTATTGCGACCACGTTTGTAGATTTCTTCTTCTTTTTCCGTTAAGACTTGCTCCTCCAACATGAGGGAAATCAGTCGTGCCTGAGCCTTGGCTGAGACATACTTGGTCGCTTCTTGATGGAGTTTATTGGGTTTGGTCATGCCTTTAAGAATGAGGTGACGACGAATATACATAGAATACACCGCATCCCCCTCAAAAGCTAGCGCAATCCCATTAATGAGATTGATATCAATCACGTGTCCACCTCACTCCATCCTTGGTGTCAAGAAGCTTAATCCCTTGAGCAGCCAGTTGATCACGGATTTGGTCAGCTGTCGCAAAGTCTCGATTGGTACGCGCTTCTTGGCGTTTTTGAATCAAGGCTTCAATCTCTACATCCAATACTTCCTCAACAAAGACAATCCCAAAGACTTCCAACATATCTGCAAGAGCTTGCTTGACAGCTGCATCATAGTTGCCTGAATTGATCCATTTGGCCATTTCAAAGACAACTGTGATACCGTTGGCAGCGTTAAAATCTTCATCCATAGCGGCTACAAACTTATCTTTAAAGGCTTGTAATTCTTGAGCATCCACAGCTCCAGTAAATGGTTGCTCATAAGTATTCTTCAGATACTTGAGATTGGTCTCTGCATCACGTACTGCTTTTTCCGTAAAGTTGATAGGCTTGCGGTAGTGTTGGGTCGCAAAGAAGAAACGAAGTACTTGCCCATCAAGTGTTTTAAGAGCGTCGTGAACTGTAATAAAGTTACCCAAGGACTTGGACATCTTGACATTATCGATATTGACAAAGCCATTGTGCATCCAGAAATTGGCAAAGGTCTTGCCTGTTTTGGCTTCTGACTGGGCAATCTCGTTGGTGTGGTGTGGAAATTCTAGGTCAGCTCCACCACCATGGATATCAATGGTATCACCTAAAATCTCTGTCGACATGACTGAACACTCGATATGCCAGCCCGGACGACCAGGTCCCCAAGGGCTATCCCAAGAAATCTCTCCTGATTTGGCAGATTTCCATAGGGCAAAGTCCACAGGATTTTCCTTACGAGCCGTTTCTTCATCGGTACGACCTGAAGCACCCAGCTCCAAATCTTCCAAGGTTTTGTTGGCCAATTTGGCATAGTTGTGGGATTTTTCCACACGGAAATAAACATCCCCTTGACTCTCGTAGGCAAAACCTTTTTCAATCAAGTCTTCTACAAAACGGATAATGTCAGCCATAAACTCCACGACACGCGGATGGCGGGTTGCAGGCTTCACGCCTAAGGCCGTCACATCTTCACGAAAGGCAGCGATGTACTTGTCCGCAACTTCCTGAGGCGTGATACCTTCTTCCTTGGCACGGTTGATAATCTTATCATCCACATCTGTAAAATTGGAAATATAGGCAACTTCGTAGCCACGATACTCAAAATAACGACGAATGGTATCAAAGGCTACCGTTGAACGAGCATTCCCCACGTGGATATAGTTATACACAGTTGGCCCACAAACATACATCTTGACCGTCTTTTCGGTAATAGGCACAAAATTCCGCAAACTGCGGGTCATGGTATCGTAAATTTTAATCATGTGGTCCACTCCCTTCTCTATTTCTGACTTTTTCGGCTGAAAACCAGCTCTGCAAAAGGACCAAATTGTCTGAGGCTATCCAGTTGGTAAAAGCGCTGCCCTTCCTCTTGGGTAAAGAGGGGAACCCCCTTTCCTAGGATAAGGGGCGCTATCTGAATAATGAGGTGGTCGAAAAGATCCGCATCTAAGAGCGGTCCTACTAAGGAATTCCCACCAATCACAAATACATTTTTACCTTTGTCAATCTGGTGAACAAAGTCCACCACATCCCCAGCTACTGGCTGGTAATTGCTGACAGGCAGGTGCCTATCATGCGTAAAGACATAGTTTTCCGTAGCTTGATAAAAACTTTCTACATCTTGCAAATCTTGAATTTCCTCAAAGGTCCGCTTGCCCATTATGGTAATATCCATTTGCCTGTAAAAGTCATCATAGCCTGTATCCTCTACAGAACTAAGCTGATGCAACCAGTCTATCCTGTGCTGGCTGTCTGCCAAGTAGCCATCCATGGTGACACAGCCGTAAAAATATACTGCCATTCTTGTAGTTTCCTTTCTAGTTCTGCTTCGCCTTCACTTAGCGGGATAGACCCAAATGATTGGACCTAAGCTAATCAAAGTATTCAGCAAAATCCTTGCTGGACAAGAAAAATAAGCCAGACAACAGCAATTCTAATCTGCAACAGAAAGGTTCATTCTTAAACATTCAAGCGCCTCTCCTGTCTACTTCCGGCTCAAGGTGTCATAGATTTTAATCATAAATCATAATCAGGAAAACTAAAATCCAAGAACACTTAGTTTCATCACTAAGAGTTCAAGTAAATTTCAGTCCGAATATCTCTACACTTCGGAATCCCTTGCTCCTTTCTCATTCAGATAAACCACCTGGGTCTGTTTGACAAAGCCAATTTTTTCATACAAGCGCTTGGCACCTACATTGCTGTCCTCTACTGCAATCTGAAATTCCTTGTCATTTTGCTCAATTAGTTGGTTGACAAGGGATTTTGCTAAATAGCTTCCATAGCCTTTCCCACGTTCAAGTTCTGATATTGCTAAACCGTAGAAGTAATTCGTATTAGTCGATAAATCTACCGTGCAAGTTCCAATAATCTGACCGTCTTTTAACAAAATATATAAGCGACTTTCTGGATCCTTCAGAGCTTCAGCGACATATCTATCCACAATCTCTCTAGATTCATGCTCTTCTGAGAATGCCTGAAATTTTAACTGACTGATTTGCTCCTGATACGAACTATCTGCTAACAAAACTTCAAGATTAGAAACCTTTGCTAACGGATAAGGTCTTCTATCCTTACCCAACCAAGTTTCTGTATCCTCGTCCTCGACCAATCCCCAGTTGCTAACAAAATCAGGATGGCGGTCTAGAAAAATACGTTCTGTCTGAAAAGTAACTGAACGAATAGGGAAAGAATCCGTTTCTTTCTCAAAACTAGTAAACAATGCACGCGCAATCCCCTGACGGCGATAATCTGGATGAACCAGTATCGTCACTTCTACATCTTGGTCATCTGCATAGACAGTTAAGAGACCAACAAGTTCGCCTTTTTCATAATAAAGGAAAAAGGCGGGTATGTTTGGGTCAAAATTAAGCATGTTAGAGAGATAGGGATCACGATAGGTACCGTCATAGTTTTGACAACAGTTAATTAGTTTTTTCGCCTCAGATAGCTCCTCTTGGCTTAACTTGTTTCTTACTTGAATCATATAGGTATCCTCTACAACCCAGACGATCTGAGACTGGCTTCTTTAGCCTGCTCAAGTTTATTGACGTAGTACTCTCGTTTTTCTTCGACTTCGTGAATGACCGGCTCATCCTTTTTACCATGTACACGGACAATCTTAGCCGGAATACCGACAACTGTCACATCACTAGGTACATCTGCCACGACAACTGCTGCAGCACCGACCTTGGCATTTTCACCGATTTCCACAGGTCCAATGACTTGAGCATGGGCTGATATGAGCGCTCCTTTACGAACAGTCGGATGGCGTTTGCCAACATCCTTACCAGTCCCACCGAGAGTCACCCCATGATAAAGGAGAACACCTTTTTCAACAATCGCTGTCTCTCCAATCACCAAGCCTGAACCATGGTCGATAAAAACACCTGAATCAATCTGGGCACCTGGATGAATCTCAATCTGAGTCCAAAAGCGCCAAAACTGGCTGTGCATTCGAGCCAAGAGTTTGAAGCCATGCTTCCAGAGAAAATGCGAGAGACGGTGGGCCGCCAAGGCCTTGACACCTGGATAAGTCAGCAAAACCTCCAAAGTGGTGCGGGCCGCTGGATCATTCTCTTTTACGATATCAATGGTTTCGCGCCACCATCCCATACATTTCTCCTTTTCTTATTCTGAATCTTTTGGTGTTTCTGTAAATTCTTTCTTAGGTTTGTGATCCTTGTGATGACGTGGGCGGTGAGGACGCTCTGATTTTTCACCTTTTTCATCACGTTCAGGTTTTGGAGGACGAGGAAGAAGGGCTTTCATAGAAGCATCCACACGTCCTTTTTCATCAATCTTGATAACCTTAACATCAACTTCATCCCCGATTGCTACCAAGTCTTCGACATTATTGGTACGCGTCCAAGCCATCTCCGAGATATGAACAAGGGCATCTGTCTTATCAAAGAGGTTAACAAAGGCACCAAATTTCTCTATACGAACGACTTTAGCACGGTAAACTTCATCCACTTTGGCTTCACGGACCAAACCAGCAATAATCTCTTTGGCACGATTGATAGCATCTTGGTCGCTAGAGTAGATAGACACATTTCCTTCTTCGTCGATATCAATCTTAACGCCTGTTTCAGCGATAATCTTGTCGATGGTTTCTCCACCCTTACCGATGACAATCTTAATCTTGTCCACATCAATTTTAATAGTATCAATTTTCGGAGCAGTTGGAGCCAATTCTGGACGAACTTCTGGAATGGTTGCTTCTATCACATCAAGGATTTCAAAACGCGCTTTCTTGGCTTGGGCAAGGGCTTCTGTCAAAATTTCTGCAGTAATCCCTTGAATCTTGATATCCATTTGAAGGGCTGTAATCCCGTCACGAGTACCCGCAACCTTGAAGTCCATATCTCCAAAGTGGTCTTCCAAACCTTGGATATCTGTCAATACTGTGTAGTTGTTACCATCTGAGATAAGTCCCATGGCAATACCAGCTACTGGCGCCTTGATTGGCACACCACCAGCCATAAGAGCAAGAGTTCCCGCACAGATAGAAGCCTGAGATGAGGAACCATTTGATTCCAAGACCTCCGCAACCAAGCGAATCGCGTATGGGAATTCCTCCAAACTTGGCAAGACTTGCGCAAGGGCACGCTCACCGAGAGCACCGTGACCAATTTCACGACGACCTGGCGCACCATAACGACCCGTTTCCCCTACAGAGTATTGTGGGAAGTTATAGTGGTGCATAAAGCGTTTCTTGTACTCTGGATCCAAACCATCGATGATTTGAGTTTCTCCCATTGGGGCCAAAGTCAAGACTGAAAGAGCCTGAGTTTGTCCACGAGTGAAGAGACCAGAGCCGTGCACACGAGGAAGGAAATCAACAACCGCATCCAAAGGACGGATTTCATCGACCTTACGACCATCAGGACGCACCTTGTCTTCTGTAATCAAACGGCGCACTTCAGCGTGCTCCATTTGTTCCAAGATTTCAGCCACATCACGCATGATACGGTCAAATTCTTCGTGGTCTGCATATTTTTCTTCGTAAACGGCAGTAACTTGGTCCTTAACTGCTTGAGTTGCATCTTCACGAGCCAATTTTTCTTCTACTTGAACCGCTTTTTGGAGGTCGCTGTTGTAGGCTGCGATGATTTCAGCCTGCAAATCAGCATCTACATGAAGTAATTCCACTTCTGCTTTTTCTTTCCCAACAGCCGCAACGATTTCTTCTTGGAAGGCAATCAATTCTTTAACAGCTTCATGCCCTTTAAGAAGGGCTTCCAACATGATTTCTTCTGACAATTCTTTAGCACCAGACTCTACCATGTTGATGGCGTGTTTAGTTCCTGCTACTGTCAATTCAAGCAGCGATTGCTCTGCTTGTTCTTGGCTTGGGTTGATGATGATTTGACCATCCACATAACCTACTTGTACCCCAGCGATTGGCCCGTCAAATGGAATATCTGAAATAGAAAGCGCCAAGGATGAACCAAACATAGCTGCCATTGGTGCAGAGGCATTTTCATCATAAGAAAGCACAGTGTTAATCACTTGTACTTCATTACGGAAACCTTCCGCAAACATAGGACGGATTGGACGGTCAATCAAACGCGCTGTCAAAGTCGCATCCGTTGAAGGACGTCCTTCACGTTTCATAAAGCCACCAGGAAACTTCCCGGCCGCATACATTTTCTCTTCATAGTTGACTTGAAGGGGGAAGAAATCCCCAGTTGCCATTTTCTTAGACATAACGGCCGCAGTCAAGACAGTTGACTCACCGTAACGCACGACAACAGAACCATTTGCCTGCTTAGCAACCTGACCAGTCTCTACAATTAACTCACGACCCGCAAAAGTCGTTTGAAACACTTGTTTTGTCATTTTAATCCCCTTTGGATTGATGAAATTATACGCCTTGCCTACAAAAATCAAGATACTAAGCCGTAAAGCAACTCAAAGGAAAATAGGAAATCGAACGACGGAGCGACTGCTCCTAGGTAGATTTATCTTTTTCCACAGAGTTGTAGGCGTGTTCAGTTACACAAGATACCAAGGACGTCAAAAGCAAAGTAAAAATAGGAAACTGACGAAGTCTTCGATGAAGACAAGACAGTTTATCTTTTTACACAGCTTTTCGGCCGGGTTCAATTACACAAGATAGCATTCGATTGACGCAGTGTGCGATGCACATCAGGAAGTCTATCTTTTTCACTAGGGATTTAGCCCGTGTTCAACTATCTAGATACAAATCATTAGAAAGGTTTGATGCTAAAGCATCTAAGCCTTTCACGCTAATCGCTGTCATGCGATTAGCTAAATGCTTTACTAACTCCCTCGTCAAATAATATCGATTTGACTCGCTCGTGTCGCTAAATCTTGCAGTTTGAATGCATTGTATTATTTAATACCCTCATCTTTGTATCAAGTACGTACAGAGTCTATTTTATCATATTTTTCTTAAAAAGTGCGGTCTTTACCATTAAAAAGGAACCATTCCCCTCACCTGAGAAGAATGGTTTGCTTTTTATTATCCTAGAGACTGATGATTAAACAAGGCATGGGTTGCTTGGTGGATGTATTTTGCTGTTTCTGCATTGTTCATGGTGTAGAGATGCACTCCAGCAACATCTTGAGTTACCAAGTCCACGATTTGGTCCACTGCATAGGCAAGTCCTGCTGCTCTGAGCGACTCAGGGTCATGCTCATACTTGTCTAAGATAGCTTTAAATTTACGTGGAATATGGATATTCTCACAAGTCTTCAAGAGGCGAAGAGCTTGATTTCGATTCAGAATCGGCATAATCCCTGCATGAATAGGAACATCAATCCCAGCCAAGATGCACTTGTCTTGGAAATCATAGAAGCGCTCATTGTCAAAGAAAAGCTGGGTTACTAGGCTCGAACAACCTGCATCTACTTTCTTCTTAAGATTTTGGATATCTGAAATCTGATTTGGTGAATCTGGATGCCCTTCTGGATAGCATGCTCCGATAATATCAAAGTGAGGAGCTTGTTCCTTGATGAACTCGATCAAGTCAGTTGCGTAGCGGAAATCCTTTTGTGGTTCCACATCAGGAATAATATCCCCACGAAGAGCCAAGATTTTCTGCACTCCAACTTTGTCCAAGTCCGCAATGGTTTCAGCCACCTTGTCCTTGGTCAAATAGATGGCTGGCAAGTGGGCAATAGTCGGAATCGCCAAGTCATTTTGGATAAAGTCAGCCAAACGAACCGTCGTTTCCTTGATATTAAACTTATTATTGCTGGCAGTTACACTGATAAAGTGAGGAGCCAACTCCTGCATGTCCTGCAAGGCTGAAATAATTTTATCATTACCCACTGCTGGGTTTGGAGGGAACACTTCAAATGAGAGTGACGGTGTTTGGCGTGACATAGTCCTTATCCTTTTCTAGTTGATTTTTTTCGTTAGCTGGACTCCTAGAATCCAAGTGAAACAGGCAGATTGACCAAACAGCGCTTCTAGAGAAATCCGATCTTACAATTTCTCACGCGCAGCTTTAGCTGCTTCAACAAGGCGGATCAAGCTTTCTTTTGTTTCTGGAATACCACGTGTTTTCAAACCACAGTCAGGGTTGATCCAAACTTTCTTGCTTGGCACTTTAGCAAGGATGGCTTCGATTGTATTGTCAATTTCGCCTTCATTTGGCACACGAGGAGAGTGGATATCGTAAACCCCAGGTCCCACTTCTGTTTGGAAGTTTTTCGCTTTGAGTTCGTCCAAGATTTCAAGGTTTGAACGGCTAGCTTCAAAGGAAATAACGTCCGCATCCATGTTGTCGATAGCTGGGATGATATCTGTAAATTCTGAGTAACACATGTGAGTGTGGATTTGAGTATCTGGCGCTACTGTTGAGTGTACCAAGCGGAAGGCAGGAATAGCCCAGTCAAGGTAGTCTTCGTACCAGTCGCTACGACGAAGTGGCAATTTTTCACGAAGAGCAGCCTCGTCGATTTGGATGATTTTCACACCAGCAGCTTCAAGGTCAAGCACCTCATCCTTGATAGCAAGGGCGATTTGAAGAGTTGAATCCTTGATAGAGATGTCTTCACGTGGGAATGACCAGTTGAGGATGGTAACAGGTCCAGTCAACATACCTTTAACAGGTTTGTTTGTACGGCTTTGTGCATAGCTAGACCATTTAACAGTGATAGGGTTAAGACGAGTTACATCACCCCAGATGATTGGTGGTTTCACCCCGCGCATACCGTATGATTGTACCCAACCATTTTTAGAGAAGAGGTAACCTGACAAGTTTTGACCGAAGTACTCAACCATGTCATTACGCTCGAACTCACCATGAACAAGGACATCAAAGTCGATATCTTCTTGCCATTTGATCCATTCATCAATTGTTTCAGCAAGGAAAGCATCGTACTCTTCTTGAGACAATTCACCTTTACGGTAAGCCAAACGTTTAGCACGAACTTCTTTTGTTTGAGGGAATGAACCGATCGTTGTTGTTGGAAGTGCTGGAAGTTTGAAAGCTTCTTCTTGGATAGCTTCACGTTCTGCAAAGGCTGGCAAACGAGTGTAGTCAGCGTCTGTCAAGCCAGCGATACGAGCACGAAGTTCCGCATTTTCACCAACACGTTCAGTCGCAAAGAGTTCTTTATTAGCAGCAAGTGCTTCTTCACCTTGACCGTTGCGGATAGCATCCAAGTCACGAATCTCATCCAATTTTTCAACTGCAAAGGCAAAGTGGTTCAAGATAGCTGGTTCAAATTCTTCGTTAGCAGTTGTAAATGGCACATGAAGAAGTGAGCATGAGCTTGTCAATACGATGTTTTCAGCTGGGATTTGTTCAAGAACAGCCAAGCTCTTTTCGTAGTTGTTGCGCCAGATGTTTTTACCATTGACAATACCTGCATAAAGAGTCTTATCAGCTGGGAAACCACCTTTAACGAGTTCAAGAGTTTTCTTACCTTCAACGAAGTCAAGACCGATAGCATCTACTGGCAAGTTCACAAGGTCAGCGTAAACGTCACGAATGTCACCGAAGTAAGTTTGAAGCAAGACTTCAAGACCTTTCTTATCAGCCAAAAGTTTGTTGTAAAGGTTTAAGAAGAGGGCTTTTTCTTCTGTTGTCAAATCTTTTACAAGAGCAGCTTCGTCGAGTTGAATACGAGTCGCACCAAGTTCTGCCAATTTAGCAAAAACTTCTTGGTAAGCAGCCACTAAGCTGTCCACAAAGTCTTCCGCTTTCACGCCTTCTTCAAAGTCTGACAATTGAAGGAAAGTGAATGGACCTACAAGAACAGGACGAGTGTTCAATCCAAGTTCTTTGGCTTCTTGGAACTCATCGAAGATCTTGTGACCTGCAAGTTTGACTTGAGTGTCTTTTTCAAATTTAGGAACGATGTAGTGGTAGTTGGTGTTGAACCATTTCTTCATTGGAAGGGCGCGAACGTCTCCTTTTTCTCCTTGGTAACCACGACCCAAAGCGAAGTAGCGCTCAAGGTCAGACAAGTCTAAGTTTTGAACTGAAGCAGGTACCACGTTGAAAAGGAAAGCTGCATCTAGGAAGTTGTCATAGTGAGAAAAGTCATTTGATGGAATTTCAGTGATGCCTTTTTCTTTGACAATGTTCCAGTGTTTAGCACGCAAGTCTTTTGCGGCTGCAAGGAGTTCTTCTTCTGAGATTTCTTTTCTAAAGTATTTTTCAGTTGTAAATTTTAATTCGCGGAATTCGCCCAAACGTGGGAAACCGATGATTGTAGTTGACATGATGTGTCCTCCAAAATTTGTTGTTGAAACTATCTTAACAGAAAAGGAATCATCTGTATAATTGTAAAAAATTAGGATTTGATATAGTTTGAAACTATATCTCCGTTTTAGATAAAAGAAAAAGACCTGAGAAAAATGCCTCAAATCCTTTTTGTAGCTTGTTTTTTAACTATATTTCAGTTAGACTGGTCAAACGCGTTATTGGTAATTCTTATAAGTGACTATGGCTTGTTATTAGAAAAGACTATAGGTTGATCCCCTTCTCTCGGAGATTGTCCAGACACTCCTCATAGTAGGCATCGTCATGTTCGCTGTATATAGGACTAGTCAACTTTTCCTCTGCTAAGTCTTGATGAGGAGGGCAGGTCTTACCTCGGTAGTTCTTGTCCAGCCACTCTGGACTGACCTTAAAGCCTCGGTTAGCCATCTCCTTCATGATCAAGTCATGATAGGCATAGAGACTATAGGGCGAGTGGGTAAAGACATAGTCCACCGTTGCATGCTTTCTGCCCCAGCCATTGCCACGCAGGGCGCAACACTCTCGATGTTGCCCCAAGAGTTGAGGACGAGGAAGCTGTGAAATCAAAGCCTCATGCCAAAGTCTCATGACAATCTCCTTTCAGTAAAGTCGAATGTTGCAAGTAGGTATTGGGATAGCGATCAAGCAACTCCCTCGTCTTAGCAATTAAGTCTTCTTTGGTGGCATGGCCAGAGTGATAACGCTCCAGTAAAAACATGTAATCCTTGCGTTCAGCATCTGTCGCTTTCTTTTTGAAATAGCCCCAAATATGCTGAAAGGCATTGCTGACCTGACCCCTGTGTTCTGGAATCTGGCAGGCACGGTCAATCATCTCCTGAACCTGACTCACCTCCACCTCTTCATTCTTGAGATACTGACGAATCTCATTGTAAATATTGCTAGAATGACTCAAAACGAGGTATTTGTTTCTAGCCCAGAGTTGCTGGCAAAGGGTACGTTGGTTGTTATTTTCCATATTTCTCCTTACTTTCTACTAGTTCCCCGGAAATATGGAAACAAAGTTATATCTTAAAAATGAGCGAATTATGAGCGGAATATGAGCGAATCAATTACTCCCATCATCCTTTAAACTCTTTCAAAAACTCTTTAAGTTCAGCATCGGCTTCTGGTGTGGTTCCGTGTAGTTGACCGAGTATTTCAAGTAAAGAAGCGGTTTGGTTTTGGATTGCTTGATTGGTTGTGTTGATCTTGCTGACGATATCTGTCAGTGGTTCGACTTCTTCTTCCTCAAAGGTATCTACATAACGAGGGATATTGAGGTTATAGTCATTTTCGACGATTTCCTCATAGCTTGCTAGATGGGCGAACTTATCAATCTCCTCACGTGACTTGTAGGCTTCCAGAATCTTCTCGATATGCGCATCCGTCATGATATTCTGGTTTTTCCCCTTATCAAACTCCTTAGAAGCATCGATAAAGTAGACATCACGATTAGTGCGGTTCTTTTTGAGAATGATAACCGTGGTCGGAATGCTGGTATTAAAGAAGATATTGGCTGGAAGACCAATTACCGTATCAATGGCTCCTTCTTCTAACAAGGCCTTACGAATGGTTCCTTCCGCATTTCCACGGAAAAGAACACCGTGAGGAAGGACGATAGCCATAACTCCATTATCCTGCTTAAGATGGTAGTAACCATGCAAGAGAAAGGCAAAGTCAGCCTTGGACTGGGGCGCCAGTTTCCCAAAAGGAGAGAAACGAGGATCCGCCATAAAGCCAGAGCTAGCAGACCACTTGGCAGAGTAGGGTGGGTTCATTAGAACACCGTCAAAGTTGGTCGGCTCTTGAGTCGGCCAGTCTTCATCTAGTGTATCGGCATTGTGGAGAAATTGATTCTCAACAGGAACACCGTGTAGAATCATGTTCATCCGAGCCAAGTTATAGGTCGAGGTATTGAGTTCCTGACCAAAGTAGACCACTGTCTGCGGTTTATGAGAGTATTTCTTGGCATTGAGCAAGAGAGAGCCAGACCCCATAGTCGCATCATAGATGGTAAAGCCTAGCTGGTCCTCACGACCTAAAAAAGCAATCTGGGTCATGAGTTTAGCAACAGGCTGAGGTGTATAGAACTCACCAGCCTTCTTACCCGAGTCAGTCGCAAACTGACCAATCAGATACTCATAAGCATCTCCCAGCATATCACCAGCATGACCAGCCACATCTAGCACAGCCAACTCTTTCATGACTGCCGCCACCGTTTGGTTTTGCTTTTGCGGAGTCGCCCCTAACTTTTTGGAATAGAGGTCAATATCTTCAAAAAGATTTTCATAGAGCTCATCACTCTGCTCAATATCTCGAAAACCCTGAGCCAAATCTTCCAGCTGGAAAGTTCCCTCATTGACACGTGCTACAAGAGCCGTAAAGGTCAACTCAGGCTTGATACTATAGTTGAGTTCGTCCTTCATGACTACAAGAAGATTCTCGTGGGTGTCCGCATCCTCATAGTAGTTACGATAGACCTCAAGAGCAGCCTCTAGACTCTCACTCCCCTCCTCCATGGTCTCCGCCACGAAAAAGAGCATCTTATCTGACAGGTACTTATAAAAGACCATACCCAAAAGATAGGACTTGTAGTCATTGGCATCCATCTTAGAGCGGAGAACATCCGCTGAGTTCCACAGAGCTTGGTAGAGCGACTGGGACGTTTGTGTTGTTTCCATAATGTTTCTTTCTATCCTTAATCGTTTCAACTATACATAAAAATAGTTTAATTAGTTTTATCCAATACAATTGCTTTAAACTCTAAATAATCATATTTTGTAAATATATAATTCAATTGTGGTATATAATTATTCACTTTTACTATAGCATTTAGCTCCATTTCTGTTAACGTATCTAATCTATAAGTTACAAATTCTCTTGTGTCTTCTATTATATTGTAACAGATATCGTAATAATCTCTTGAATAACTTTCGAAAAATGGTTGAAAAGACGTATTTACACAACGATTATACAAAGCTATCATCTCATTCAATGGTCCATCACAATATTTCAGAAAAGGTCGTATCATTCCACCTTTTTTAATCCCCATACCCTTATAGTATGTTTCTAATTTTTTAATGAATGGCAAATACTTCAAATAGTAATAATCTATTTCAAACTTTTGATTCTTAAGTTCTTCTTTTAAAATAGTTTTAAATTCTTTTTCAAGAGATTTTTTAAAATTTACTCTATCCCAAAATACAAATGCCAGAATTCCTAATATTACAGTCGCAACAAAACCTAGAGCAGCATAATAAGTATTAGTTAGTGAATTTACTGTATTTAATAATTCTTCATTACCCAAAATTAATCTCCTATATAAACATATCCTGCAAGAGTTTCTTTTTCAGTGTTTCTAGCTGAGAAATTTTTTCTTGGTAAGAGCTGATGAGCTTATCGAGGTTGGAGAAGTAGGCGCCGATGGCTTGTTGTTCTTTAAGTGTTGGAATTTGAATAACTGCTTCTTTTATGTTATTAGAACTAATTGATTCAAACGTTGAACCTGTGCTAAATCTATTCCAGAAACCAGTCTTTTTCATTTTTTCTAAAGTATAAAAAATAAAGTCATTACCTTTTATTGCTGCAACTCCACGTCCAATTACTACATTATAATCCGTTTTACCTATATCACCAACAGGGGCTCTCACAGTTAAAATTATATCGCCAATTTCCGCCATTTTAGTAACTTCCGTTGTCCATAATCTAGGAACCACCTGCTTATCCTTAATATCTGCATTTCCCTGAACTAGAATATAATCATTCGGATTATCTGTATAGTTTTCTGACTTGGGAGATTGTCCCATTGTGATATTTGTAACTTCAGAGAGTATTTTAGTTTCCCATTCACCTTCAAATCCTTCTAAACGAATCTCAGGGACTGTCTGTCCAACTTTGGGAAACATCTTGGAGAGCATGGTCGCCTTGAGAAATTGGTAGTTGGTGAGATTATCCTTGTAGCTTGCAAGAAGGTCGTCTAAAGTACGGAATAGATAGCCGATGGCGGATTGTTCGTGGAAAGATGGCACAATAACATCCCATTCTTTCACCTCAGACATCGGTACCAAATTTACCATTGCTGATGCTGGATTAGCTTTCGTCAGCTTGTTTTGCATTTCTGGTGACCTCATCCATTGTAAGAAGAATGCCTTATCAGTGTTTTTATTAACTCTTAATCTGATTAGAGCTTGATTAAACACACCTTTCTCAATTCCCTCAGGTACTAATGAAATTTTACCAATAGTACCAGCACCACTCATAATAAAGTCACCAGGTAACAACATAAATTTCTTAAGTTCATGATACTTTTCTTCTGAGATTCTATATCTAGTATTAAAGTGATCATAAATCGCATTTTGCTGTTCATAAACTACATACTCGCTATTTTGAACAAATAGTTCTTTTTTTAAAGCACTACCAAATGGTCCTCGTCTAATTCCTTCCGTTGGATCTAATAATTCTTTGAATTTTTTTAATTTCCATGACGAATCTTCATTGAATCTTGAAAAAATAATACTCGGAACATTTATTTGTTTTTTCATTCTAACCTCGTTATCTTACCTTCTGTATAATCAATTGATATTTCTGGAGAAACATTTGGAATAAAAACATTAATAGACAGTTCTCCATCAATAGAGATAGCTTGAATTTGAATACCAATAGGTATTTTATCAGTTGTCATTCTATAAATTAATTCTGATTTATACAAAATATTCGTTCCATTTCTTAAAGTATCTTCAAGTTTACTTTCAAAATAGAACTGGCTTTTAGTATTACGACCTAGTGAATTCATGTTACTCCATGCTGTCTGGACAAATAAGATTCTTTTATTTTTATTTTTTATTCCTCTAACAAGTTCATTAGATAATGAATGACCAATTATATGTCCTCTATGGAAATATTTTTTAACAGATAAATCTGAAGTAACACATTCCCAATTGACGGGATCCTTTAATTTCTTTCTCTTCTTACTTCCCAAAGTATCCAGACTTTCCCCAGTTAGATATGCTTCACAAACATAAGGTTGTTTATTTAAGTCTGTTAACAATTTAAGTAACTTATGTTTTTTATTATCAAATCCGCTACGTTCAATCGATGGAATTCCATACTTAGATGTTTCACGATTAATTATAAAATAGTTTTCTTCAGTAATTACATCAGCATATTCAACTGATTTACAATTTAACAAGCTTTCCAATTCAGTTTCACCTGATACTCCTAGTAATCTGAATATTTCTACTTTTTCCATAGTTCAGCTCCACAATTCTGTTAAAATAACATCATCACTATTCGGTCTAATTATTTCTTCTTTATCTACTTTCACAAATACTGGAACTTGAATAGCATTACCAGTAATTATAACCTCTCCTTTACCTAAACTAGGAATTTTATTAAAGGAAGTTTTATCCAGCGTAGGCATAGTATTTCCCAACATTCGTAAATCATTATCATTAACCAATCTATGGATAAAATAATTATGAACTTGTGAAAGAATAGTCGGTGAAATATCTGCTGGTCTTTGACTAGATAAAGTTAAGTAAAAACCAAATTTTCGTCCTTCCTTAATGATTTCCTCAAAAATACTTAACCTATAATCCTGCCAAGTATCTCCAACAGAATGATTTTGAGCATTTAAAATATTATGTGCTTCATCAATAATTAAATGACTAGTACATGTAACATCGTTTCCAGCTATCTTCGTTTTCTGTTGATCATAGATCATCTTAGATATAAGCATGGGAATCAATCTAGTAATTTCCTGATTAGCATGTACAAGATTAATAATATTTAAACTAGAAAAATCCCCCTCAATACTCTCTTTAACCTCAACAACTTTCTTCAAGCTATTCAGAGCTGTATCAATCCTATGAAATAAAGGATTAATATACTCAATATTAGTTGATTTCCAGGTACAATAGTGGACTTTTTGAAAATCTAAGAAAAACTTCAATCTATCTATCAAGTCCAATGAATCAAAACTTTCTCCAAGTTTTTGCCTAATTTTATCTATTTCTAACTTTTTTTCTTCCTGTTCAGTTAAATTAGACTTATCATTTAAATAAATACGTTCTTCTCCCTGAATAGAATAAGACTTATATGTTGAATTGTACGTTAACGAAGAAACTTGATTAAATATTATCCATTTTTCTTTTGATATATATGACTTTGCAACTTTAATCCAATTATCTCTTGAATCAGATAATGCTGCATCCCCCGTTGTAAGAATTTTTTTCAACGTTCCAACCACAAATTTTGCAATAACTTCTCCCGTATGTTCTTTTTCATTCCACTCATTCATTGCTTTCCTAAGAAATGGAACTTGAGTTGCTGAAGAAGCTCCAAATAAAATTGAAAGGATATCTGGGTCAAAAAGGTATTCCTCAGTAATAGGGATTTTTTTTGATGTATTACTCCTAGTTTTGACATTAAATACTTTCTTATGGGCATTAGTTACACCAAAACTATCATCTTTTATATATTCACCATTAAAATCAATAACATAGAATTTTGAATACTCTAAAATTTTTTCTCGATACTCTGACCGAAATAATTCTAGAAATAACTTATGCAATGTATTAGACTTACCACTACCGGTATTCCCAAAAACACCAATATGAGAAGCAAAAATTTTATTAATCGATAAAGGAACAACTTGACCTTCTAAGATTGATTTACCTATACAAATTGTCGGTTCAGTTTTATTAATCCCATATATTAATTCTAAGTCTTGCTTTGAAGTAATACAAACCTCATTACCAATCATAGGTACATATTGACTTGTTATCTGGAATTCACCATTTTCAATTACGCCTTTAGTTTTTAAATGAACGATTCGATTTATCGAATTTTTTGAAAAACGATTATCAAATTCTGTACCTCTAATTGTATTTTGTTGATCAGCAACTTTTTCAGTAACAACAGAAGCGATAATTTTTACATTATTCTGCAAAATTGTCAGATATGCTCCGATTTTAGCTCCTTGTAACACATCACCATACCACAAATATTCTGCATCATTAGATAGTTGATACATTCCAACTTGGGAAATATCACCATCCACACCGACAATGACACCCAGTTTTTTAATATTCGACTTCATACTAATTATTCCTCAAAAGACATATCTCTAAGTAACTCAGTTAGATTGCTAAGATCGAAACTAAACCAGTCACTTTCATCTTCATCTTCAACTTCATGCTTTGTTTTATATTTTTCATCTAATTCATTAGGTGTAATGACATTCAGATTTCTTGGACAATCGCTGAGACCCAAATTTGTTAATATTGTTTGTTTATCAGATTCAGAATAACAAAATATAAAGACATTTAGTTCAGGATTTTTCAAAGATCTGTTCAACATTTTAGCAATATGTTTATCTTGAAATGAGAATCCAATAACAATAAGAATAGATTGTGGCTTATCTAACTCAAGTTGAAATACTCTTAGCATGTCATGAAAATGATTGTTTAGAAACGTTTCTTGACCCTCTAAGCCAGTTGGTTTAACTACCACAGGATTTTCAACTACACTTTGCCTTATTAAAATATTGTCCTCTTGCTCTCTTTCCCAGTTCATCGAACCATGTGGTTTAATCAAAGATAATGTAGGAAGTTCATTAAGGTAGCTATCATTTAATCCCCTATATGCTACAGACTTATTATAGTTAGCACTATCTAAAATCCTATTAAAATATCCATTGCTTCCATCATTGAAAACAAATGATTCATATTTCATCAATTCATCCAGCGACTTCTCAATGAAGAGATCGTAGTTAGTAGTAAAAATATTAATATTTTTTGTCACTTGTCTAGAATTTGCATGGTAAAGTAATTGAAGTATAACTTTAATAAATTCAGAATATCTTTTTAAAACTGCTTTAATATTTCCTTCATCATTAGAACTGCTAATATCTTCTATAACTTTCTTAGAAACTTCTTTAACTTTATAGGATAGTAAATTATTAGCTTCCTCATCTGAAATATCTTTACTTTTGAAAAAAGACATTAAAGGTATTGCTGGAACTGAAGTTCCTGAACCAATTAGAAAATTAAGCCTCTTAGTCATTGCAAAATAACGTAACTGTTTTATATCAAATTTTTCAACCATATTTGTTCCTCGAATAAAAATAAAATACTTCCTCTATCTCCCAACCCTCAACGGCTCAATGACTTCCTCTACTAGCTGGGTATAGGCTTCCTTGATTTGTTTTTTATAGAGGAGAGGATTGAGGGCATCCGCCACCTCTAGCTTATAGTCTTGATAGCGCTGGCTCTTGGTCAGCTGGCTTTCTCCTAGTTGTTTTTTAGCTCCCTTACGGTAATGTTCGACATAGTAACGGAGTTCATCCTCTCCGACATACCAACGTTTGCTAAATACTTGGATGTGTTGCTGGATGACAGCCTCTATCATCTGATCCAAAATATTTGCGATAGACTGACCACGATAGCTTTCTGGATATTCTTGGACTTCTCTCCACAGTTCAGTGATAATCTGGGCAAGATTTGGATTAGTCTTCTCAAGGCTCTGAATATAGTTATCCACAGCTTCCCTATCTTGAGCGCTTAGGTTCTTTGCTTGACTTTGACCTTGTTCAATCAGGCTTTGGATCAAGGTCAAGATATAGGCATAGTTGATTTCGTCTACTTGGATAGACTCCAGTTCATAGTGGATATCAAGTGGCTCTCCATCGTCATCATCCTCTACTCGGCTTTTTAATTCTGCAAGGACATTTCGATAAAGGCCCAGATACCTTTCCAACTTTTCTCCATCAAGTCCTGTCTGACTGTAAACTTCTTCCTCATCATACTCTTTGTACACTCGGATAGAGGCTAGGTATTTATCAAAGGCTTGATAGGTTTTAGCTAGTTTCCTCAACTCAGGCATAGAGACTTGCTCAAAATCTAGACCATTCACATAGTCATCAGTAGCAAGATTTTTGAAATCACTGCAACTCCGTAAAAAGTTCCTCTTTTCCTCTTCCCAGCTTGGGGCTAGAACCTCGTTTTCACCACCATTTGAGTAGAGCTTGAGGGCATTATCTACTGCTTCCTTAAAGGCTAGAGGCTTTTGGAAGGTGATAATATGACCGTAGGTCTTACTGGAGTCAAAGATACGGTTGGTTCGGCTAAAAGCCTGAATCAAGTCCTGCGGTTGCATGGGTTTGCGGTCGATAAAAAGAGTTGACAGACAAGGGGCATCAAATCCCGTTAAGAGACGATTGACAACGATGACTAAGTCCAACTGCTCATTGCGATAGAGGTATTTGTCCTGCTTTCGAGCTAGGCGGTTATTGACATCCGTATTAAAGCCACGAAGATCCGACATGGTAAAGTGGGTATCAAACTCTTGGTTATAGTCTTCTAAAACCTGCTTCATGTGGTATTGATTAGCTCTTGACTCTTCTTCATTTTCAGTGACCGAGTAGGTGATGGTCGCCTTTGGAAAGTCTGGAAGAACCTGCTTGACTCTTTCCGATACCTTAACCCTCGTCTCCCCAGCCTTGACTCGTTTGAGGAGGTCATAGTAGGCTTGGGCTTGAGGGATTGACTTGACGGTCAGGATAGCATTATAGGTCTTACCCACTCCTTTTTGGAAGCCTAGCTGTTGACGGGATTTATTGATAATGGCATCCAAGACTTCCAGCATATGCTCCTCATTCTCATAGACAGTATCTGGTATGTCATTTTCAGATTTATCCGTGATGAGGGTATTGCGATAATCCACCTTAAAGCCTAAGACAGCTCCGTCATGGATAGCTTCCTTGACCGTATACTCATGGAGACGGTCACCGTACTGTTGCTGGGTGGTTTGGGCTAGATCACCAACTTGCTGGCGTTTATTTTCCTTAAAGATAGGTGTGCCTGTAAAACCATACCAGAGAGACTGTGGGAAAAAGGCCTTAATGTCTTTTTGTGTTTGAGGTGTCACGGCACGGTGGCATTCATCCACGACAAAGGCCACTCGGAGACCCTTGATTTTGTCCGCATCTCGTTGGTAAAGACCTTGCTCAAACTTACGCATCATGGTGATGATTTTCTGGATGGTCGTTACCACCACACGCTTATCATTACTTCCTAGTCGCTTGACCAAATCATGAGTATTATCCGTCTCATCGATATCAATGACATCATTGGTCGCATAAGAGAGAAAAGATGAAGTGGTTTGTTGGTCCAAGTCCCTGCGGTCAACGACAAAAATCGTCTTTTGGATAGATGGAATCTGGAGGAGATTCCGAGCTACCTTATAGGAGGTCAGGGTCTTCCCTGAACCTGTCGTATGCCAGACATAGCCTGATGCTTGCTGGCGAGAGGCTTCTTGCACTGCTTCGATGGCATGGATCTGGTAGGGACGCAAGAGGATAAGAGCCTTCTTGCTATCATCAAGGACAGAATACTGCATAACCATCTGATGAGCACGAGGGATGGAAAGAACTTCGTGAGCAAAGCTGGTCAAGCTCATTACGGGTTGATTATCTTTATCCACCCACTTGGTTAGAAATTGCTTGTTGAGTTTATTTTCCCTAGCTGCAGCGATATAGCGTGTGTCTACTTTATTGGTCACAACAAACATCTGTAAGCTAGAGTAGATGCCACGGAACTTTCCTTCTCTATCATACTTCTTGATTTGATGAAAGGCATCTAGAAAAGCAACTCGGGGACTTTTAAGCTCGATCTGAATCATGGGAAGGCCATTGATCAAGAGGGTCACATCTAGCCTGCGGTCTTGATCCTGAGGATTTATCTTATCTCTCTCAACTTGGTTGACAACCTCATAACTAGACTTACCAGCTGCGATATTGTCTCGCCAAATGACAGATAAACGGATAGTCCCCAAACTAGCATCTTCTCTCTGAACCTCAACCTTGGCAATGCCATTTTCGCCGACCAACCACTTGGCCGCATCATAGTAGCTAACAAAGTTCAGTTGATTCTTTATCTGGCGTTTTTCCTGTTCTGTCAGGGGATGATCTGCCAATAGAGCCACATTGTTCTGGGCTAGCTTTTCAAAGAAGTTTTCCCATAATTGCTCTTCTGTTTTAAGGTCTTCTCTGTAAGTCCATTGACTTTCCCCAGTCACCAGTTGGTTGATTAGTTGTTTTTCTATCTCCAGTTCTGGTTTTACCTGTATCATACTCTCTCCTTTGCTACATGTCTGCTCCCTTTATTATAGCATGTTTAGGCTCAAAATCCATCACTCTCCCCATGGCAAAAACACTCATTCCCCCTTTCTCCTCCAAAATATGGTATAGTAGAGTTATACTATCTATGAGGAGTTTACATGTCACAGGATAAACAAATGAAAGCTGTTTCTCCCCTTCTGCAGCAAGTTATCAACATCTCATCGATTGTCGGCGGGGTTGGGAGTTTGATTTTCTGTATTTGGGCTTATCAGACTGGGATTTTACAGTCTAAGGAAACCCTCTCTGCCTTTATCCAGCAGGCAGGCATCTGGGGGCCACCTCTCTTTATCTTTTTACAGATTTTACAGACGGTCGTTCCTATCATTCCAGGAGCCTTGACCTCCGTCGCTGGGGTCTTTATCTACGGTCACATCATCGGTACTATCTACAACTATATCGGAATCGTGATTGGCTGTGCCATTATCTTTTATCTGGTGCGCCTCTATGGGGCTGCCTTTGTTCAGTCTGTCGTCAGCAAGCGCACCTATGACAAATACATCGGTTGGCTAGATAAAGGCAATCGTTTTGACCGTTTCTTTATCTTTATGATGATTTGGCCCATTAGTCCAGCTGACTTTCTCTGTATGCTGGCTGCCCTGACCAAGATGAGCTTCAAGCGCTATATGACCATCATCATTCTGACCAAGCCCTTTACCCTCGTGGTTTATACCTACGGTCTGACCTATATTATCGACTTTTTCTGGCAAATGCTTTGACACGTAAAAAATCCGTTTGGTTTCCCAAGCGGATTTTGTGCTTTATTTTGAAACTTCTTTTGCAAGAACAAAGTTCCCAAGTGTGGCAGAACCATTTCCTGCGACTGCTGGCGTCACGATGTAATCACGCACGTCTGGTACTGGTAGGTAACCATTGAGAAGAGCTGTGAATTTCTCACGGACACGGTCCAGCATGTGTTGTTGAGCCATGACTCCACCACCAAAGACGATTACGTCTGGGCGGAAAGTCACTGTAGCATTAACCGCAGCCTGAGCGATATAATAGGCTTGAACATCCCAGACAGAGCTGTTGAGTTCAATGTTTTCACCACGAATACCTGTACGAGCTTCTAGACTTGGACCAGCCGCAAAACCTTCCAAACATCCTTTGTGGAATGGACAAACACCGTTGAATTCTTTTTCAATATCCATTGGGTGTTTAGCCACATAGTAGTGACCCATTTCAGGGTGACCCACACCACCGATAAACTCACCACGTTGGATAACACCTGCACCGATACCTGTACCGATTGTGTAGTAAACCAAGTTTTCGATACGGCCACCAGCATTGTTACGGGCAACCACTTCACCATAGGCAGAGCTGTTTACGTCTGTAGTGAAGTACATTGGCACGTTTAGGGCGCGACGAAGGGCACCAAGCAAGTCCACATTTGCCCAGTTTGGTTTTGGAGTCGTCGTGATAAAGCCATAAGTTTTTGAGTTTTTATCAATATCAATCGGACCAAATGAACCAACTGCAAGACCAGCAAGGTTATCGAATTTCGAGAAGAACTCGATGGTTTTATCGATTGTTTCGATTGGAGTTGTTGTTGGAAATTGAGTTTTTTCTACAACGTTAAAGTTTTCATCACCGACAGCACAGACAAACTTTGTACCGCCCGCTTCCAAGCTTCCATATAATTTTGTCATGATAAACCTCTTGTTTTTATTTTCTTTATTATAGCATATTTCGAAAGTCTAAATTTCTCTATTTTTTAGATTTTCCTCTGTAAATCTTACCATTCAAGCAAAAACGAACAAACATGTCATTTGTTCGTTTTCATTTTGAGAGGATTAATTAGATTTTCACTTCAATAACAGCATCTCCCTTCGCAACTGAACCTGTTGCGACTGGAGCTACTGAAGCGTAGTCAGCTGTATTTGTAACGATAACCATTGTTGTATCATCAAGTCCAGCTGCAGCGATTTTGTTTGAGTCAAATGTTCCAAGAACATCGCCAGCTTTAACCTTATCACCTTGGGCAACTTTTGCTTCAAAACCTTCACCATTCATAGATACAGTGTCAATACCAACGTGGATCAAAACTTCAGCACCATCAGTTGTTTTCAAACCAAAAGCGTGTCCTGTTGGAAATGCAATTGAAACTTCAGCATCAGCAGGTGCATAGACCACACCTTGACTTGGTTTCACAGCGATACCTTGTCCCATAGCACCACTTGAAAAAACAGGGTCATTAACATCAGCAAGAGCTACAACATCACCAACGATAGGAGTTACAAGTGTTTCATTTTGAAGAGCTGCTGGAATGTTACCAGTTGTTTCTTCTTGGACCAAACGTTCTGTCTCTACTTCAGTAGCAACTTCTTTTTCATCCTCATAACCAAACATGTAAGTAAGAGCAAAA
Organism: Streptococcus sp. UMB1203; assembly: GCF_030217725.1. Lineage (GTDB taxonomy): Bacteria > Bacillota > Bacilli > Lactobacillales > Streptococcaceae > Streptococcus. The sequence continues at coordinate 47,048 of NZ_JASOOK010000002.1, forward strand.
CCAAGTGCAAATGATACAGCTACCATAAGAAGGTATAGTGGAAGTTGTCCATTACCTACATAAAGCATTGTACCAGGGATGATAGTGATACCACTACCAGTACCAGCAAGTCCAAGGATTGAAGCCAATCCACCACCGATTGCACCAGCAATCAATGAAAGGAAGAATGGTTTACGGAAACGCAAGTTCACCCCGAAGATAGCAGGCTCTGTAATACCGAGGAAGGCAGAAAGAGCAGCTGGGAAAGCAAGTGTTTTCAGTTTTGGATTTTTAGTTTTAACACCAACCGCAACAGTCGCAGCACCTTGGGCTGTCATAGCCGCAGTGATGATCGCGTTGAATGGATTAGCATGGTCAGCAGCAAGCAATTGCACTTCAAGCAAGTTGAAGATGTGGTGCACACCTGACACGACAATCAATTGGTGAACCCCACCAATCAAGAAACCACCAAGACCAAATGGCAAGCCAAGAATTGCTTTTGTACCAATAAGGATGTAGTTTTCAACAACGTGGAAGACTGGTCCGATAACAAAGAGCCCAAGGATAGACATGACCAAAAGTGTCACGAATGGTGTTACCAAGAGGTCAATGACATCTGGAACAACCTTGCGGACAGCTTTTTCAAATTTAGCTCCGACAACCCCGATGATGAAGGCTGGAAGAACAGAACCTTGCAAACCAACAACAGGAATGAAACCAAAGAAGTTCATAGCTGTTACTTCACCACCTGAAGCAACCGCCCAAGCGTTTGGAAGTGAGCCAGAAACAAGCATCATACCAAGAACGATACCAACGGCTGGATTTCCACCGAATACACGGAAGGTTGACCACACAACCAAACCTGGCAAGATGATGAAGGCTGTATCTGTCAAGATTTGAGTGTAAGTTGTCACGTCAGCTGGAAGTGTCATTCCAAGAGCAGTCAAGAGACCACGCACACCCATGAAGAGACCTGTTGCTACGATAACTGGGATGATTGGAACGAAAACGTCACCGAAAGTACGGATAGCACGTTGGAACCAGTTCCCTTGTTTGGCAGCTTCTGCTTTCATGTCATCTTTAGATGATGTTGGCAAACCAAGTGCAACAACTTCATCGTACATTTTGTTAACTGTACCTGTACCAAAGATGATTTGGTATTGACCTGAGTTAAAGAAAGCACCTTGAACTTTTTCCAAGTTCTCAATCACTTCTTTATTGATTTTTCCTTCATCTTTAACCATGACACGAAGACGAGTCGCACAGTGGGCAACACTGTTGACATTTTCACGTCCGCCCAAGGCATCGATGACTTTTTTTGCAATTTCCTGATTGTTCATTTGCAAAAATCTCCTTATATAAAATTTTGTTATTGTTTGAAAGCGATTTTATCCGCCCTACGACTATTATTTTATCATGTTTTAAAAATATGTCAAGCGTTTTGCAGAAAAAATATTGTTTCCACATAGTATCCTTATCTTGATATGATTGATTTTGACTGATTTAACAGATATTCCTTAAAAAAATAAGTTTAAAATCTTTGTTATCAGGAATTTATTTCATTATCTTTCATATTTTTTTGAAAATTTGATTAATTTCCTGCATTTGTTTTATGATAATCGTTTGACAGTTTTTTCTCTTTTTTAACATAAAAGGCTTGCTTTTTTCCCCGAAAACGGTTACTATTAAAAGTGATAAGATTTTTGGAGGAATGAATGAATGGAATGGACAACTGAGCGTCGTTACAGACTTTATCAAGATTGGACGCAAGAAGAAATTCAACATATAAAGAAAAATATGGCACAATCTCCATGGCATACTCATTACCATGTTGAGCCAAAAACAGGACTTCTCAACGACCCAAATGGCTTTTCTTACTTTGATGGCAAGTGGATCCTCTTTTACCAGAATTTTCCTTTTGGTGCAGCCCACGGTTTGAAATCTTGGGCACAGCTAGAAAGTGATGATTTGATTCACTTTAAAGAAACTGGAATCAAAGTTTTACCAGATACTCCATTAGATAGCCACGGTGCCTACTCTGGTTCTGCCATGCAGTTTGGCGATGACTTGTTCCTATTTTATACAGGAAATGTTCGTGATGAAAACTGGATCCGTCACCCTTACCAGATTGGAGCTTTGATGGATAAGGATGGCAAGATTACAAAGATTGATAAGATCTTGATCGACCAGCCAGCAGACTCTACTGACCACTTCCGTGATCCGCAAATTTTTAACTTCAAGGGCCAATACTATGCTATCGTCGGTGGACAGGACTTGGAGAAAAAAGGCTTCGTCCGTCTCTACAAGGCTGTAGACAACGACTATACAAACTGGCAAGCCGTTGGCAACCTTGACTTTGCTAACGACCGTACTGCCTACATGATGGAATGTCCAAATCTGGTCTTTGTAGGGGAACAACCTGTCCTTCTCTACTGCCCACAAGGATTGGATAAGAAAGTTCTAGACTACGATAATATCTTTCCAAATATGTATAAGATTGGGGCTTCCTTTGACCCTGAAAATGCCAAAATAATAGATGTGTCTCAACTTCAAAACATGGACTATGGTTTCGAAGCCTATGCTACTCAAGCCTTCAACGCTCCTGATGGACGTGCTCTAGCTGTTAGCTGGCTTGGCTTGCCTGATGTTTCATATCCATCTGACCGTTTTGACCACCAAGGAACCTTCTCTTTGGTCAAGGAACTCACTATCAAAGACGGCAAACTCCACCAATACCCAGTCGCTACTATCAAGGACCTTCGTGTTTCTGAAGAACCTTTCTCAAACCGTTCCCAAACCAAGAACACTTACGAACTCGAACTCAACTTGGAAGCCAATAGCCAGAGCGAGATTGTCCTACTTGCTGATCAAGAAGGCAAGGGACTTTCCATCAACTTTGACCTTGTAAATGGTCAAGTGACAGTAGATCGTAGCCAGGCTGGAGAACAGTATGCCCAAGAATTTGGAACTACACGTTCTTGCCCTATCGAGAATCAGGCTACTACTGCTACAATCTTCATCGATAACTCTGTCTTTGAAATTTTCATCAATAAAGGAGAAAAAGTATTTTCTGGTCGTGTCTTCCCACATGCGGACCAAAATGGGATCCTCATCAAATCTGGAAACCCAACTGGAACTTACTATGAATTAGATTATGGTCGCAAAACTAACTGATGTCGCCAAACTTGCAGGCGTCAGCCCTACTACCGTTTCTCGGGTTATTAACAAAAAAGGTTATCTCTCTGAAAAAACCATTCAAAAAGTCAATGAAGCCATGCGAGAATTGGGCTATAAACCCAACAACCTAGCTCGTAGTCTGCAAGGAAAATCAGCTAAGTTAATCGGTTTGATTTTCCCCAATATTTCCAACGTTTTCTATGCAGAATTGATTGATAAGCTGGAACACCAACTCTTCAAAAATGGTTACAAGACAATCATCTGCAACAGCGAGCACGATTCTGAGAAGGAGCGAGAATACATCGAAATGTTGGAAGCCAATCAGGTAGACGGCATCATTTCTGGTAGTCACAACTTGGGAATCGAAGACTACAATCGCGTGACAGCGCCGATTATTTCCTTTGACCGAAACCTGTCACCAGATATTCCTGTCGTTTCCTCTGACAACTATGCTGGAGGAGTTCTTGCGGCCCAGACCCTGGTTAAGACAGGCGCCCAGTCTATCATCATGATTACAGGGAATGACAATTCCAATTCGCCAACTGGACTGCGCCACGCTGGTTTTGCATCCGTACTCCCAAAAGCTCCTATTATCAATGTTTCCAGTGACTTTTCTCCTGTCAGAAAAGAAATGGAAATCAAGAATATCTTAACTCGACAAAAACCAGATGCCATCTTTGCTTCGGATGATTTGACAGCTATTCTAGTCATTAAAATTGCACAAGAACTGGGCATTTCTGTCCCGGAAGAGCTTAAAGTCATCGGCTATGATGGGACCTACTTTATCGAGAATTACTACCCTCAATTGGCTACTATCAAGCAACCTCTGGAAGAAATTGCCTGTCTCACTGTTGACCTCCTCTTGCAGAAGATCGAAGGCAAGGAAGTCGCCACAACCGGTTACTTCTTACCAGTTACTCTTTTACCAGGAAAAAGTATTTAATACTCAATGAAAATCAAAGAGCAAACTAGGAAGCTAGCCACAGGCTGTACTTGAGTACGTCAAGGCGAAGCTGACGTGGTTTGAATTTGATTTTCGAAGAGTATAAGCACAAGAAAACTCAGACCGATCTGTCTGAGTTTTTTTATGATCTTAAGTTTTCGAGATAGCGCTGGGCTGTCTCTAGGTTAAAGGTTTTATCTGCGATGAGGCGCTCGACTAGGGGAGCTACTTCGGCCTCACTGGCACCTGCTAGGAGTGCCAAGGATTTGGCCTGCAATTTCATGTGGCCTTGCTGAATCCCTGTGCTGACCAAAGCTTTGAGGGCCGCAAAGTTTTGGGCTAGTCCGATAGAAACAATAATCTGAGCTAATTCTTTGGCAGAAGGATTTCCCAGTAATTCATGACTAAGGGCCACACGAGGGTTGAGGCCGATAGAACCACCCTTGGTCGCTACAGGCATGGGCAAGGTCATCTGACCGACCAATTCTTCTCTTTCAAGGTCCAGCGTCCAGCTACTAAGACCTTGGTAGCTTCCATCTTGACTGGCAAAGACATGGGCCCCTGCTTCAATGGCACGCCAGTCATTACCAGTGGCAATCAAAATGGCATCAATACCATTAAAAATCCCTTTATTATGAGTAGCGGCTCGGTAAGGATCAGCCTGCGCAAACTGGCTAGCCAACGCAATTTTATCCGCAATTTCTCGTCCTTGATCCTTTTGGCGGCTCAAGTAGCGAAAGGCGATGCGACAGCTGGCTGTCACCAGAGAATCTGTCGCGTAGTTAGACAGGATTCCCATGAGACTTTGTCCTTGACTAAGTTCTTCTAAGACAGGCTTCAAGGCTTCCAGCATGGTGTTGAGCATATTGGCTCCCATGGCTTCCTGGGTATCGACATGAAGATAGACAACGAGAAAATCTGTTTTGCCTTTAATCTGCTCGACATGCAAATCACGTGCCCCACCTCCACGTTTAACGATAGAAGGATAGGCTTGATTAGCAAGCTCTAAGAGCTCTGCTTTCTTGCCGGCAATCTTCTCTTGCGCTTGTTCAGAATCAGTAACTTGATAAAGGGCTACCTGCCCAATCATCTGGCGCTCATGCACTTGTGCAGTAAAGCCACCTGCTCGCTTGATGATTTTACTGGCATAGCTAGCCGCTGCAACCACAGAGGGTTCTTCTGTCACATAGGGAACGGTGTATTCCTGATCATTGACAAGAACCTCTGGAACCAACGAATAAGGCAGAGAAAAAGTTCCCACTACATTCTCACTCAGCTGGTCTGCAACAACCACATTCATTTGTTCATCCTGCTCCAAACTAGTTTGCTTCTCAGGACTAAGGAGCGCCTGAGCTTTTAACAACTCAAGGCGCTCTTGGTATGATTTTTTAGAAAATCCATTCCAACTTATCTTCATTATTTTTCAACCTTGCTATAACGGCGTTGGTGGTCCACAATTTCAACCAAGGCAAAATCTTGATTTTCATAGCCAGCAAACTGGGCAGAGTTTGTTTCATCCAAGTCTACTTCCTCAAAGAAGACCTTTTCATAGTCTGCAACGGATAAGGCAGTTCGTTGGTCAAGTTTGTTCAAGCGGTCTTTATCCAGATAAGCTTCATATCCTTCAACCAATTCACCACTGAATAACTCAGCTACAGCCCCACTTCCGTAACTATAAAGGGCAATTTTATCCCCAGCCTTCAAGCTATCTGTATTTTCCAATAGAGACAAGAGTCCGAGGAAGAGAGATCCTGTGTAGATATTCCCCACCTTTTGACTGTAGAGAATAGACTGGTCAAAATGCTTTTGCAAGAGGTCTTTTTTCTCTTGAGACAGGCTCTTATCCATGATTTTTTTCAAGCCTTTTAGCGCTAATTTAGGGTAAGGCAAGTGGAAGCAAACAGCTGCAAAATCATCTAAGGTAAGCTGGTAACGTTTTTGGTATTCAAGCCAAGTCGTTTTCAAACTATCCAAGTATTGCTGGGTAGAATAAACACCATTTACATAAGGAGTTGTAGAGTAATTTGGACGCCAGAAATCCATAATGTCACGAGTCTGAGCCACATTATCGTTATTAAAGGCCATAATGCGTGGATTCTGTGTAATCAACATGGCCACACTGCCAGCACCCTGAGTGGGTTCTCCCGGAGTTTCAATACCATATTTGGCAATATCACTGGCAATGACCAAGACTTTGGACTCTGGAGAATTTTCCACATGCAATTTAGCATAATGGAGGGCAGCTGTCGCTCCATAGCAGGCTTCTTTAATCTCGAAACTACGAGCAAAGGGCTGGATACCCAGCAAGCCATGCACAAAGACGGCCGCAGCCTTACTCTGGTCAATTCCTGACTCGGTCGCCACAATGACCATATCAATTTCTTGTCTTTCTTGCTCAGTTAAAATAGAGTCACTTGCACTAGCCGCCAAGGTCACAATATCCTCAGTTAGGGGCGCAATACTCAATTCCTTGAGCAAGAGTCCTTTGCTTAATTTTTCAGGGTCAATTCCCCTCGCTTCTGCTAAGTCTTGTAATTTCAAGACATATTGACTGGTCGCAAAACCAATCTTATCAATACCGATTGTCATATTTACCTCTGTTTTATCATTCGTTGTAAAAAATCGTTCTATACTATTTTATCACAAATAGCAATAAAAGAGAGAAAAAAGACTTGATTCACCAAATCAAGTCCCTTATTAATCTAACTATTATGCTGTTTTCTTAAGTAGGAATAGAGTCTGAGAATTACTGTTCCACTAGCCATTCCAATGGAAATAACCAAAGCCAACATAACAACCAAGGTTGCACTAGCAATGGCATGACTGTAATCTCCCGTCACAAAAAAGGCAGTTGTCCGATAGGAGAGATAACCCGGAACCAGAGGTGCCAAGATGGCCAAGATAAAGACCACAGCAGGGGTCTTATAAAGAATACTCAAAATCTGGCTGACACAAGAACCGATAATGGCTGCAATAAAAGTAGCCACAATAACATTGGTCGGTTCCTTTAGCAAGAGATAGATTAGCCAGACAGCCATGCCCAAAATCCCTCCGGGTAAGAGCATAGAGCGTTGCACATTGAGTACAATTAAAAAAGTGATAATAGCAAGAAGACTTGCTACTGCTTGTAATAAAAAGGTTGTTAGTGTCATATTAATTCATCAATACCAAGGCGACAGAAGTTCCCGCCCCTAAAGCAAGGGTAATGAGCAGGGATTCAAACATCTTACTCATACCAGAGTTTATGTGGTTGGTCATAATATCACGAACCGCATTGGTCAAGGCAATCCCTGGTACAAACGGCATGACCGCACCAGCTATAATCAAATCTGCCGTTGAGGGAAAACCTGTGTAGCGAGCCCAAAACTGGGCTATCATCCCAAAGACAAAGGCTCCAGCAAAGGCTGTTACAAAGGGAATTCGGATAAACTTCTCCACATAGAGGGAAAAGGCAAAACCAAATAAGGTAGCCACTCCTGCCCCAAGTGCATCGTAGATATTTCCACTAAACATAATAGAAAAGAAAGGAGCGCTAAAGGTCGCAGCCAGAGTTACCTGCAACTTGGTATAGGGAAGGGGTTGGGCTTGCAAGGCTGTCAATTGCTTGAAGGCTGTCTCTAAATCAATCTGCCCCCCTACCAACTGACGAGAAATCTGGTTCACATCACAGACTTTTTCAATATTATAAGAAGAGGAAGTCACGCGCTTCATGCGCGAAATATTGGTATTTTCAATGGAGAAAAAGATAGCGGCAGGCATGGCAAGAACATTGCAATCCACAATCCCCTGCGAATGCGCAATTCGAATCATGGTATCTTCTACACGATGAATCTCTGAACCACTTTTTAAGAGAATGGTCCCTGCTAGCATAATCACATCGATGACGGCATTTAATTCTTTTGACTCTTCCATGCTTTCCTCCTTTTATCAACTCCCTCTATTCTATCACAAATCTGGAGTCAAAAAAAATCTTTGCCACGAAATCATGACAAAGATTCTAGTATCACTATGGATTGTCTCGGGAAGTATCTCCTCGTTGTGAATTACCTTGCGGATTTCCCTGTGTTGGAGTGGATTCTGCATCCCCTTGTTCGTTAGGTTTCCGAGAAGAACTTGAGGACGAAGAAGAGGATGAGGATGAAGAAGTTGAAGAAGAATGAATCGGCTTCGCTTTATAAATAGAAATTTTAACACGAGTAGTGCTCAAGTCTACTTTTTCGCCTGCTTTTGGACTTTGCTCTACAACAGTCCCCTCAGCAGTTCCTTCAGGAGCCTTAGACACTTCTACAACTTCGATATTGGCTTTTTTAACTTCATATATCTGTGTAAGATTATTGACTGCAAATTCTCGGCTAGAACCAATATAACTTGGCATTGAAATAGAATTTACTTTTTTAGCAACAGTCAGAACTATTTGAGTTGCCTTGCTAAGATCGTAGGTTGTTCCCTCCGGCAAACTTTGTTTCATGATTGTACCAGCTTCGATTTCGTTGGATTCTTCTTCCTCAATCTTAATTAGATTTTCTGGAACCTTCTTTCCTTTCAACTCTGCCACTACATCACTAGATTTTCTTCCAAGATAATTTCCGAGTTGGAAGGATTGCTGACCAGAAGACACAATTAAATTAATTTTTGTTCCTTCTTTACGTGTTGTACCAGCATCAGGATCGGTACGAATAACCCTACCTTCTTCAACCTTATCACTGGCCTCTGCTTTTTCTTCACCAACCTCAAAATTGGCTTTTTTAAGAGCTTCTTTAGCTTCTGCAACCGTCTGCCCTGCCACTTTTGGAATGGCAATGGTAGCGGGCGTTCTATATAAAATCCATACCAAAGATGCCACAACCAACAAGAAGGTCGCAAATAAAATTGGATAACGTGCTTTCATGCGACGGCGTTTGGTTGGCTTTGGACTAGGTACCGTTTTTTCTGTCTGATGAGGCTGGGGCTTAGGTTGAGGTCTTCCCTCTTGTACCGGAGCTTTAGGAATAGAAGTCAAGGTACTTTGTGGAACTTTAGGAAGAGTCTTGGTATCCGCCTTAGTCGCATCGTCAAAGACTAGCTTTGGTTCATTACGACGATTATAAGACAAACTACTAGACAAATCCACATACATTTCAGCGACTGATTTGTAGCGATCTGTCAATTTCTTGGCAGTTGCCTTGATAACAACATTTTCTAAAGCCTGAGGCACAGATGGATTTTCAGCTATAACCGATGGCAATGGTTTCTGGAAATGCTGGAGGGCAATGGTCACAGCACTATCCCCATCGTAAGGAATATGACCTGTCAGCATCTCGTAGAAGATAATCCCCATAGCATAGATATCACTCTGCACAGTTGCTTTAGAACCACGCGCCTGTTCTGGTGACAAATAATGAACTGAACCCAGCATAGAGTTGGTCTGAGTCAAACTCGTCTCTGCAAAGGCTACTGCGATCCCAAAGTCTGTAACCTTAGCAGTCCCATCTGGTGTCAAAAGGATATTTTGCGGTTTTAAATCTCTGTGAACAATTCCTCGAGTATGGGCTAAGCGCATAGCCAAGAGGATTTGTCCCATGATTCGAATCGCTTCTTCATTTGAAAGAGGGTGATGTTCCTTGATATAGCGTTTGAGGTCTAATCCAGCAACATATTCCATTGCGAGATACTGTTGCCCCTCTTCTTCACCAATATCTGTAATCCGAACGATATGAGGATGGTCCAGATCCGCCATGGCTCTCGCTTCCCGCTGGAAACGTGCCACAGCAATCGGGTCTGTTTGGTAGTTAGTCCTCAAGACCTTCACTGCCACTTCTTCACCGTCCAAAATCAAATCCTTGGCCAAATAGACATCTGCCATGCCTCCTCGACCAATTTGTTTGATAATTCGATACCGCCCGGCAAAAATCTTGCCGATTTGGATCATTCTGTTGCCTCCTCATTAACAGCAATAAGGGCAACTGTAATATTGTCCAATCCACCAGCATTGTTGGCAAAACGGATCAAGGTTGCTGCCTTATCTGCCAAAGGAATATCGCTGGTTACAATATCATAGATCTCACTTCCTGAAATCATATTTGTTAATCCATCACTATTAAGTAGGAGATAGTCTCCCGGCTCAAGGGTAATCATTCCAAAATCAGGCTGAATTTCATCTTTTTGACCGATTGACTGGGTAATAATATTTTTCTGTGGGTGGCTAGCTGCTTCTTCAGGTGTCAATTGACCTGCCTTAAGCAATTCATTGACCAAGGAATGATCGCTCGTTAACTGGTGGTATTCTTCTCCACGAATTAAACCGATACGAGAATCCCCAACGTGGGCATAAATAGCCTGATTGTCAATAATGGCTACAGCCTCAAGAGTTGTTCCCATCCCTTTATAGGCTTCATCTTGCCCCAATTGGTTAATCTTTTTATTTTCCATCTCAAGGTTGTTAGCAAACCATTCACGCACCTCGTTGATGGTATCAATTTGGGTATCTACCCAAGCGATACCTAAATCTGTAACCGCCATTTCACTCGCGATATTTCCTGCACGGTGTCCTCCCATCCCGTCAGCTAAGATAATCATAGTACGACCTGCTCTGTTGACGTAGTGGTTGACATAGTCTTGGTTATTTGTTCGTTTTTGACCAACATCCGTTAATATTGAAATTTCCATATGTCAGTTCCTTCCTAATCCGATATCTTGCGAAATTGGCTGATGAAAAATCCATCACTTCCATACAATTCAGGTGTAATGAGAATACAACCATCTTTCAGGATATCCTTACATTCATGTTCTAGTTTTACCTGCTCAAAGTCGGGATGACTTTCTAAAAATTCCTGAACGACTTGAAAGTTCTCCTCTGAGACAATAGTACAGGTACTATAAGTTATTATACCACCTTTGCGTAGTGTTTGACAAACACTACCTAATATTTCTAGCTGAATTTCCTGTAAGGATGCGAAATCTGCCGTTTCTTTATTGTATTTGATATCTGGTTTCCGGCGTAAAAGACCGATTCCTGAACAGGGAGCATCCACCAAAATCTTATCAAATGAATTCTGACCAAAAAACTCATGCACCTTTCTGGCATCTAATTTTTGCGTTTGAATCCGGTTTGCAACTCCTAAACGCTCTGCATTTTCTTGAATTAAGTCCAACTTGTGGTCGTACAAATCCAGAGCAGTAACCTGACCTGTCGTCAGGTAAGAAGCTATATGGGCTGTTTTTCCACCCGGAGCAGCACAGGCATCAAGGACCTTCTCATTACCTTGTAAATCAAGCGTCGGAGCAACAAGTTGACTGGATTCATCTTGGATGGTAATAGCTCCATCCGCAAACAAATCATGGTCTGCAAAATGTCCTTGCTCCTTAACTAGACCAGAAGGAGACAAGGATGAAGCACTAGCCTCCAACAAGGCTTGGATTTCCTCTTTTCGGCTTAAATCTGTTACACGAATACTGGCTTTGTTTCGCACCAAGAGACTTTCAAAAATAGCTTGCGCTCGCTCCCCTCCGTATTCTTCCTTGAGCTTGGCAATTAACCAAACCGGAAGGGAATAGGCAATGGAATCATGCTTATTTTTTCGTTTGATGCTGGCAATATCTGGCCAACCTTCACGCAGGATACGACGAAGAACGGCGTTGACCAATTTTTCACTTCCCTTTTTACGGACTTTAGCCAATTCCACTGCTTCATTGACCACAGCATGGTCTGGAATCTTGTCCAGATAGCGGAGCTGGTAGGCACTCATGAGGAGAAGGACATAGAGCCAGTTATCTAACTGGTCTCGGTCTTCTATAAAGTGTGATAGGTACCATTCCAGAGTCAGTTTACGGGCTACCGTTCCATAGACCAGCTCGGTCACCAAGCCCTTGTCTGCTGCCGAAAGTTGACTTCCCTTGAGGTGTTTATTTAAAGCAATATTTGAATATGCTTGATTAACAAAAACATCCTCTAATATTGCTAAAGCTAAACTTCTTGCCGTTTCTACTTTAGTCACCAAATCGTTCTCCTACAGTCAATGTCCGTCCAACTCCATTGAGGAAGGAAGCAATATCCATCTTAGGCTTACCAGCTGGTTGTACTTGTTTGAGGGATAGAGCTCCTTGAGCCGTTGCGACAATCAATTCTTTCTTGCCGATAGAGAGAATCTCACCTGGATTTCCCTGACCTTCTACTGGTAGGGCTTCATAAATCTTAAAGCGGTCGCCCTTAAGGAAAGTATGGGCAACAGGCCACGGGTTCATTCCACGGATCTGATTGAAAAGTTGACGATTGGTCTTAGTCCAATCTAGTTTTTCTTCTTCTGGCTTGATATTTGGCGAGAAAGTGACCTGACTTGGATACTGCGGTTCAGGTTTAATGTCACCAGCAATGTAGGCAGGCAAAGTATCCAAAAGCAAATCGCGACCAACAAGAGCTAATTTCTCAAACAAGGTGCCAACATTATCCTCATCTGTGATCGGAATGCTACGACGAGAAATCATATCTCCTGCATCCATTTCCTTAACCATTTCCATAATGGTCACACCAGCTTCCTTATCCCCTTGAATCAATGCATAATGGATTGGCGCTCCACCACGATGTTTAGGAAGAAGAGAAGCGTGAACATTGACCGCAAAGTCCATGCTATCAAGGAGTTTACTTGGGAGAAACTGCCCAAAAGCAGCAGTCACAATTCCATCTGCTCCTAGCTTCATAATAGCTTCCATCTCTGGACTTCCAGATAATTTTTCAGGTTGGTAGATTGGAAGACCCGCTTCTTTAGCAGCCTGCTTGACTGGGGTTTCTTGGATCACTTTTTTACGTCCTACAGCACGGTCTGGCTGGGTCACAACGGCTAGAATTTCGTAACGGTCATCTGTCAAAAGTCCTTTTAAGACTGTTGCTGAAAAGTCGGGGGTCCCCATAAAGATTAATTTTGTCATATCTTCTCCTTCTTATAAAAATTGCTGTGGCTCATGGTCAATACTGAGACGGAGCTCACTATTTTCCCGCTCTTGAGTCAAGGCCAAGACCTGGTTGAGGGTTAGCCCCAGCTCATCTTCTAAACGGTATTTAATTAAAATCTGGTAATGATAGAGGTTGTGGGTACGAGCAATCGGTTTGGGGGTTGGCCCAAGAATGTTACTGGTCTCTGACAATCCTGACCGCAAAATGTTCATAACTTCATAAGCACGTTTGACCACCTCTTCTTCTTTCTTGTGAGAAATGGTAATGCCAATGGTGAAATAGTAAGGCGGATAACCAAGTTGTCGTCTGATTCCCATTTCATAGGCATAAAAACCTTCGTAATCCTGATCCTTTGCAAATCGAATAGCGTAGTGCTGAGGATTGTAAGACTGAATCAAGACCTGCCCAGCTTTTTCAGCACGACCTGCCCGGCCTGCAACCTGAGTCAAGAGCTGGAAGGTTCTCTCAGAAGAACGGAAATCAGGCAGATTCAAGGCCGTATCCGCATTTAGAACTCCGACTAAAGTCACATTTGGAAAATCCAATCCCTTAGCAATCATCTGAGTTCCTAGCAAGATATCCGCTTCTCCTCGTCCAAACTGGTCAAGAAGAGCTTGGTGACTACCTTTCTTACGAGTCGTGTCCACATCCATCCGCAAAATGCGGGCCTGGGGAAAGAGTTCTGCCAGCTCGTCATAAGCCTTCTGAGTTCCTGTCCCATAATAACGAATACTGCGACTCTTACAGTTAGGACAGACCTGAGGTATGTCCTTTGAAAAACCACAATAATGGCAATTCATGGTCTTGGTATCCATATGCAAGGTCAGGGAAATATCACAGTTGGGACAAGTATCTACCGTCCCACATTCCCGACACATGACAAAGCTAGAATAACCACGGCGATTGAGCATGAGAACCACCTGCTCTTTTTTAGCTAGACGGTCTTGAATGGCTTCTAGCAAGGGAGGCGTAAAGTTTGACGTCTCGTTTTGTCCGATATAGTCACGAAAATCAACCACTTGAACCTCAGGGATCCTAGCTAAAGGATTGGCGCGTTGAGTCAGACGCAAGTGTTGATAGACGCCTTTTCCAGCCCGCGCACGGCTTTCCAGACTAGGAGTTGCTGAACCAAGTACCAGAGCTGCTTGATTGTACTGGGACCTTAGAATAGCAACCTCTCTAGCATGGTAACGGGGATTGCTGTCCTGCTTATAAGTCGCTTCATGTTCCTCATCGATAATCATAACACCTAGATTTTTCAGAGGAGCAAAGATGGCAGATCTAGCGCCAACAACAACTTGAGCGTCGCCACGCTCGACCTTGCGCCATTCATCATACTTTTCACCATTGGACAGGCCTGAGTGAAGAATGGCCACCTTGTCCCCAAAACGTGCTATAAAACGCTCCGTCATTTGTGGCGTCAAGGAAATCTCAGGCACCAGCAAAATAGCTGTCTTGCCCTTGTCCAAAGCACCTTGGATAATCTGCAAGTAAACCTCGGTCTTCCCACTTCCTGTAATCCCTTGAAGGAGGAAAGGAGGCTGATGACTGCCAATAGCACTGACAACCGCATCACGCGCCTGCCTTTGCTCTGGATTCAACTCCAAAGGCTGACTTGCTTCAATGCCTTCAAAATAAGCAGCCGAGCGTTGCACTTCCTTTTGGACTATGGTCACAGCACCTTGTTCGACAAAGAAGTTGACTTGCTCCCGCGAATAGAACTCTAGCAAACTAGCCAAGGAGGCACTCTCAGGATGAGACAATAGATAGTCTCTCAATTCCAACTTTTTCTTAGCGCGTGCAGAAATCTCGACACCTTCTAATCGAGCAAGATTCACCTTATACCAAGACTGGGTCTTGACCTTCTTTTGATCGACTGCCTGATATTCCAGACCAAGCAGGCCTTTTCTAGTCAAACGCATCATTTCAGCTTGCTTAGCTAAATCCAGAGAAGAAAAGGCTAGCGAATCCTCTGAACTAAACAAGCGCTCTCGGTCTTCCTGACTTAGGCCTTCCAGAGGATAGAGAATCTTGTCATAGCTGGAGTTCAGAAACCCTGGTAACATAGCCTTGAGGATGGAGATTTTATAGGAGAAGACGGACTTGCGTAACTCCTCAGCCAGCCAGAGTTGTTCTTGCGTGAGAACAGGAGAAAAATCCAGTACCTCGGCTATATCTTTTAAATCTTGCTCCATCTCTTCCTCGTCTGATTGGGACTCCAAACCAAGAACAATCCCTTGAATCAGGCGATTGCCCTTACCAAAAGGCACATGGACTCGCATCCCAACTTCCAGCATTTCCTCAAACTCCTCAGGAATCCTGTAACTATAGGGCTGGTCCGTCTGCATCAAAGGCACATCCACAATAATCTTAGCTATAACCATCTTCTCACCTCCTCCTTGTCAGTATATTCTTGCAATAGAAAAAATAAGATTGAGTCCCCCCAACCTTAAATTTTTTCACCATCTTCTTTTTCTTTAGCGATTTGCTCTTTGATTTTCTTTTCTTCTTCTTCTTTGCGGCGTTTTTCTTCTTCGATACGGCGACGCACTGCTTCACGTTTCCCTTCTGGGTCTGGATGAATTGTAACGTTTCCTGATTCGATTTCTTCTAAAGCGCGAAGAGTTGATTTTTCAGACTTGAAACCTTGAGTTGCTGGCGCACCTGCTTCTAATTCGTGGGCACGTTTTGCTTCCAAGATTACGAGTGAATATTTTGAAGGAACCTTGTCTAGCAAGGTATCAATAGAGGGTTTTAACATCATTTGTTTGTACCTATTTTCTAAATTTTATCGGGTAGTTGGAGATTTTGGTAACATCTCCTGATAGTGACCAATGACACGATCTACACGGAAGTGCTCTGCTTCAATAACACGTTTGACACGCTCAGCAGCTAGGGGCACCTGATCGTTGACAATCGCATAATCATACTCACGCATGAGAGCAATTTCTTCCTTGGCTTTTTCGATTCGTTGGGCAATCACTTCTGCACTGTCTGTTCCACGACCTACTAAACGATCTTGCAATTCATCCAAATCTGGTGGTGTCAGGAAGATAAAGACAGCATCTGGAACCTTTTTCTTGACCTGAAGAGCGCCTTGAACTTCAATTTCAAGGAAAACATCGATTCCCTTGTCCAAGGTTTCGTTGACATAGGTCAGAGGAGTTCCATAGTAGTTGCCGACATATTCTGCGTATTCCAACATCTGTCCTTGACGAATCAGCTCTTCAAACTCTTCACGAGTACGGAAGAAATAGTCAACACCGTCCACTTCTCCAGGACGTTGTGCGCGTGTCGTCATCGATACAGAGTATTGAAATTGGTTTTCAGAACTCTCAAAAATCTCTCTTCTAACCGTTCCTTTTCCAACCCCTGAAGGACCAGAAAAAACGATTAGTAAGCCTCGGTCTGCCATTGTGTCTCCTTTTAGTCAGTCTGTGAAATAACATTTCTAGAATAATGGCAAAAAGCCAGATTATCCTTTACAGTCTTTCTATCTAGTGTAACAAAAAAGCAGTAATATTTCAACTGCTCTTTCTTATTTATTTAGCATAATCTACTGCACGAAGTTCGCGGATCACGGTTACCTTGATATTTCCTGGGTAATCGAGATTATTTTCAATTTTCTCACGAACTTTGTGAGCCAAGATTGTGACTTTGTCGTCCTTGATTTGTCCTGGATTAACCATGATACGGATTTCACGTCCTGCTTGAAGGGCAAAGCTATTTTGCACTCCTTCAAAGCCATTGGCGATTTCTTCCAAATCATGGAGACGTTTGATGTAGCTTTCAAGAGATTCACTACGAGCACCCGGACGGGCAGCGCTCAAAGCATCTGCTGCAGCAACAATCACTGCAATCACGCTTTCTGGTTCGACATCACCGTGGTGACTTGCAATCGTATTGACCACAACTGGGTGTTCCTTGTACTTACGTGCCAATTCCGTACCGATTTCAACGTGGCTACCTTCAACCTCACGGTCAATGGCTTTCCCGATATCGTGAAGGAATCCCGCACGACGAGCAAGAGCCGCATTCTCACCAAGCTCGCTCGCCATAATACCAGCCAACTTAGCAACCTCAATCGAATGGCGCAAGACATTTTGTCCATAAGAGGTACGGAACTGCAAACGTCCCATAATCTTCATCAAGTCTGGATGGAGGTTTGGCGCACCGATCTCATAGGCAGCGGCCTCACCGTATTCACGAATCTTATTGTCAATCTCTTGACGGTTTTTCTCAACCAACTCTTCGATACGAGCTGGGTGAATGCGACCATCTTTGAGCAACATTTCCATTGTCATACGGGCAATCTCACGGCGAATCGGGTCAAAACCTGACAAGGTCACCACTTCTGGCGTATCGTCGATAATGACATCAACCCCTGTCAAACTTTCGAAGGTACGAATGTTACGACCTTCACGACCAATAATGCGTCCCTTCATAGTATCGTCTGGCAGATGAACTGTTGAGTTAGTTGACTCCGCTACATATTCACCAGCGATACGTTGCATAGCTTGAACCAGGATGTCCTTGGCCATTTTATCAGAACGTTCCTTGACCTCTTGCTCAGCTTCGCGAATACGGCTAGCAATCTCCTTGGTCAAGTTTTCCTCTGTCTGTGCCAAGATAATATCTCGTGCTTCTGCCTGAGACAGAGCACCAATACGCTCTAGTTCTGCTTCTTTTTGTCTTTCGACTTCCTCTAATTGCTCTTCACGCGCATCAAGGTTTTTCGCTCTATCAGAAATACTTTGTTCTTTTTGTTCAAGTGTTTGTTCTTTACTCGTCAAATTGTCGTCCTTACGATCAAGGCTAGCAGCTCTCTCTGTCAAACGACTTTCGATTTGTTTGAGTTCTTGACGTTCTGATTTGAATTCAGCGTCCACTTCTTCACGGTATTTTCTGGCTTCTTCTTTGGCCTCCAATAGTGCTTCTTTTTTAAGAGACTTGCTTTCACGTTTCGCTTCATTAACAAGTAAATCCGCTTCACGCTCAGCTTGTCCACGTAAATTAGTTGCTTCTTGTTCAGCATTTAAAAGCATCAACTCTGCAGCTTCCTGTGATGATTTCATCTTGGCTGAGATGCTGACATATCCAATGACTAAACCAATGATGACGGCAAAAACAGCAATCGCAAGCGACATGATTTCCATGTTTTTACCTCATTTTATTGTTATTCCGAATGACATACATTCTTTTACATTCTACCATAAAAAAGTGATTTTCACAAACCTAAAATAGAATATGTTTTGAGGAAATTATGACACAATTACTAAAATAAACTTGTTATTTAAGAAGCCTACTTCTCAGTAGACTCAGTTTGTTTCTATTCTAATCGGCACTCTTCCAAAATTCTGCTCTTTTATACTTGGATTTCCTAGTTGGTAAATCTGGTCTGCCTTTTGAGTCATGACATCCCAAGGTTCTTTGCCAATTCGGCTGACTAGATTGACCTGCCCTTTCAGAGACTTGAGATGTTGTCTGCCTTTTTCAGTAAATCCAAGGACATGAATGGCTTCTGGCAAGTCACCTTCTCTAGCCTGCACCAAGATATAGGTCAATAGGCGTCTGACACGCGCCTTGGTGTAACGTTTGGTAGCAACCGCATCGACCAATTCGTCAACAGACTGGACTGTTTTAATAGCCTCTTTAATGCGCACAGCCATTTCTTGATTGACCTGATAGATGGTAGTTAGGTCGGGATTTGACAAGATTTGATAGCGTAGCAAGGGAAAATAGTCATCCCAGCTCACCTTACTGGCCTGCTCAAAGAGAGCAACAGAAGGCATAAAGCGTTCTAAGAAATCTTGGTCTGATTGGTGCTGACGGATGGCTGTCGCCGAGGCAAAGTCCACATCTTTATTCACAGAATGGTAACCAGCCCCCTGACGTTGAATCGGATGCAACCTGATGTTTCGTCCTGCAACTGCCTTGGCATAAGCAAGAGCAAGAACATGATTGGGCGTATTGCCAGAAAAATCAAGACCTGCAAATTCCTTCCACATGGCCTGGGTTTTCTGGGGATAGGAAAGGGAATCAGATAGATTTTCCACAAATTGCTCCATCTCAGCACCCTGCTCTGTGTATAAGTCAGCGATTTTCTGGTAATCCAGAACTTCTTCTGTCCCAAAAACTAGGCTATCAATACCCAACCTAGCCAAGATATCCACAGCTCCTTGGCCGAAGAAATCCGCCGCCTGAACACTGACTAAAAAGGGCAATTCTACTACCAAATCTGCTCCATTTTCCAGCGCCATCTGGGCCCGTGTCCACTTGTCCACAATAGCAGGCTCACCACGTTGCATAAAATTTCCAGACATGGCTACGATTTTCAATCCCTCAGCCTGATTTAGCAGGTATTTATGCCCATTGTGAAAAGGATTGAACTCCGCGATAATACCCGTGATGGTCATACTAATCTCCTACTTCTGCGCCACAAAAAACCAACGGGTGCTAGTTTCTGTAGGCTCTTTGTCCTCAAAGTCCGCATAGAGTTTGAAGGACTTGAAACCAGACTGTTCCAGCAAAATATCATAGGTCAAGACCTCGTAGGTCCTTTCCTCATGCACTTCATCGTGGCGACTAAAGGAACCGTCAGACTCCTTGATAAAGAAAGTCAACTCATGCACGATGGAGTGAGGTGCCGCATCCTCATAAGTATCCCAGAGCATTGCAAAATCTTCTGCATTTTCATGATAAGAATAGCCTGGAAAAACTTCATCTGTCTGATAGGTCGAATGTACGTCAAAGATGAATATGCCATCTTCGTTGAGTGCATTATACACTTCCTTAAAGACATCTCCCACTTCCACCTCATCTTGCATATAACAGATCGAGTCCGAATAACAGGTGACAAAATCATATTTACCCGCCTTAGACAAATCCAGCATATTGCCTTCAATAAAATCAATCTTTTGCTTGGCTGAAGAAGCTCTCTTCTCAGCAATCTTCAACATATCCCCACTCAAGTCCAGTCCAGTCACATCAAAACCAGCTTGAGAGAAGCGCACAGATTGAATTCCTGTCCCACAAGCCAGTTCCAAGAGTTTCTTTCTCTCCTTGGTCTTAGGCAAGTGACGCAGAGAAAAATCCGTCCATTTGTCGTATAAACTATCGTCCATTACTGCATCATAGACCGCCGCAAAGGTTTCATAAGTTGCCATAATCATGATACCAAGAGCCTCCATGGCAAACACCACTCGCTCTTTACCTTTCCATCAATTTTCTAAAATAAGCAAAGAAACCCAGTTGACTACAACTGAGTTCACCTTCTAAGCAAGAGCTTCTGAAATATCTACTGAATTCGCCTCATGCCATAGTTTTTCTAGGTTATAATGGGCACGCATTTCTTCTGAAAAGATATGCACAACGACAGCGCCGAGGTCTAGTAGGACCCAGCCTCCAGCTGCATCGCCTTCGATATGGCTGCCTTTAAAACCAGCTTCCGCTACTTTTTCACGGATATTATCAGCGATAGCATCCAACTGACGGCTATTCATTGAGCTAGTGATCACAAAGTAATCCGTCACGCTAGTCAAATCTTGTACATCAAGTGCAAGGATATCCTCAGCACGTTTCTCATCAGCCGCTTTCACGACTAGTTTTAGTAATTCTTTTTCGTTCATTTAGTCCTCTTTCTAGAAAATATGTTTGTAATCTAGGACATCTGCAAAACGCCCCTCCCAAATGCCCTCATAAAATTCATTTATCGTTTCTGCTGGAATGTCTTTCCCATCAAACGTTGTGCAAGTTCCTTCTGGAATAATAAGCTGATAGCCATATTCAAAAGCAACCTTGACAGAGGTATCCACACAATATTCTGTCTGCATACCACATAAAACTAATTTTTCAATCCCCTGTTTATCCAAGTATTCTTTTAAACCAGTTTCTTTGAAAATACTGTTATACTTCTTCTGAAAGACCTTTTCATTAGGTTTTCGACTTAAAAGCTCAGATAACTGCCAATCTTCTGATGTTTGAGCTTCAGCGTTCTCAATATGTTGAACATAGATAATTTCAATATTCTTGCTTCTAGCCTGATTTTGTAAATAAGAAATTTTTTCCAATAGACTATTTGTCTGAAAACCGGTTTCCACTAAAATATTCTGAACATCAATGATTATAAAAGCCGTCTTCATTTAGTCCTCTTTCAAATAGTGCACAAAGGCGTTATAGGTTTCAAGGGTTTGGGGATAGATAGGGAATCCCTGATGAGCTAGATGCTCCACAGTGCGAGCTGTTTCGTAGGCCACCGCCTTATTGAGCGATAGACTTGCAATCTCACGTGCCTGGTCTACTCCAGGAAAGGCTCGATTGTGCTCGATATAGTCTGCGACGTAGATGACTTTATCTAGGTCTGTCATCTGACCAGCACCGACTGTATGGATTTCAATGGCTCGCAGGATTTCTGAATCATGCAAATCCAAATCTTCCTGAATCTTGTAGATGCCAACCATGCCATGCCAGACATTATTGCCCCAGTTTTTGAGGTCAGGGTCTAGCTGATAACGGTCAATCAGGTCTAGAAATTTCTGATCTGATAACTTTTTAGCATAGTCATGAAGAAGGCCTGCAAGACCTGCTTTCTCGGTATCGACTCCAAATCGCTGAGCCAGTTCTATGGCTGCACGCTCCACACCCAAGCAATGGGTTAAGCGTTTTTCAGGTAAAAGCTCTGTCATTTTTTCCAACAAAGCCTCGCGAGAGCAGTTGATATAGTCTTGATAGGCCATCAGTAGAGCCCCTCCTTCTCGATGTAGTCTAGCACCGGCTGAGGCAGGAGAAAGTTGGGTTTCCGACCTTGGGCAAGGAAGTCCCGCACCATGCTGGATGAGATATCCATGAGAGGCACATCCACCCAGATAACTGGATAGGAAGTTCCAGCCTTGTAGCGTGGGCGCTGAACCCCTACAAACTGAACCATGTCGACCAGCTCATCAATTCGATACCACTTAGGCAGGTAGTCCACCATGTCGGCACCGATGATAAAGTAATAATCTGTATCTGGATTCTTCTCAGTTAGGAGCTTCATGGTGTCGTAGGTGTAAGAAATACCCTTGCGCTCCAATTCAATCGTTTCAATAGCTAAGCCGTCAATCCCCTCAATTGCCAACTCAAGCATCTTGAGGCGATGGTGTTCAGGGATGGTTTCTTTTTTATCTACGTGGGGTGGTTGGTATTCAGGCATGAGTAGAACTTGGTCCAGTCCCAACTGTTGCCGTACTTGGTCCGCAACAATGAGATGGGCATTGTGAACAGGATTAAAATTCCCCCCTAAAATCCCGACTTGTTTGCGTTTTTTCTCCTTGATTTCCGGCTCCAACTCTACCTTGGTAAAGGGAGTCAATAGTTCGATTGCCATAGGCTAGTCTCCTTTATTTCTCTGTAAAAACAGTTATTTGGAGTATAGTTTTTAGATTTCTTTGACTTTTTTAGAAATCTTGCGATTTTCTTTCTTGCTGGATTGTTTAAACAAGATTAAGATGCGTCCGATTTTTTGGACTGTATCCACACCGATTTCTTCTTCCAAAATTTCAGCTACTTCGTGGATATTTTCATCGGTATTTTGCAAAAGAGTAACCTTGATCAATTCACGAGCGTCAAGTGCCTGACGGACGCTGGTTTTAATTTGGTCGTTGAGACCATTTTTCCCGATTTGGATGATGGGTTTGAGGGTGTGTGCCTGACTGTTGAGGAAGGCACGTTGTTTTGATGTTAATGACATAATTTTCTTCCTTGTTTTTTGATAGTTATTTTAGGTGGTGAGGGACGGTCGGAACTAATTTTCCAAAGATCTCATCTTTGAAAAATGGATTTCCTGACCTCACAATTGAGCCTTGGTCTCAATTGTGCCCCTTGCCAATCTATCGATTGGCAAGACACCACGGCAATAACTATCTTTGTATGAGCTCACTTTGTTCGCTCAGTGATTTTATTTTAAATAATTGCTTTTCGTGTGACGACGGCGACGCCTTCTGGTGCCCAGACGGCGACTTTGGCAGTTCCTGTTACGCGGATCCAGCCTAGGCCTGAGATGACTAGGTCAGTCTTCTCCTTAATATTAAATACATGCTGGACTAATTTTGGAAAATCTTCTTTTTCCTTGCTATTTGGCGGTGTCAGAAGGGTTCCGACGTGCTTATCGTAGAAAGCACTAGCGCCTTCAAGTTTGGTACGATGGAGTTTGAGTTCATTGTCAAAGAAAGCAGTAAATCCTTGTTTTTCTCCTGATATAAAGTCAAAACGTCCGAGACCTCCTAAAAACAGGGTTTGTTCAGGATTGAGCTGATAGGTTTTAGGTTTGATTTCCTTTTTAGGACTGACATACTTGAGGTTTTTGGCCGTCAAGTAGTGAGCCATCTGGTGACGGTGGATAATCCCTGGTGTATCGTAGATATAAGAACCGTCATCAAGCGGAATCTCGATTTTGTCCAAGGTTGTCCCTGGGAAGCGCGAAGTCGTGATGACATTCTGATCACCCGTAATTTCTTGGATAATAGCATTGATTAGAGTTGATTTTCCAACGTTGGTCACACCGACCACATAAACATCACGACCCTTACGGTAGTGTTCAATCTTGTCAATGACTTCCTTAATAGCATGTTTGTTTTGGGCCGAAGTTAAGACGACATCGACTGGACGAAGTCCTTCTTCGTGGGCACGTTCCATGAGCCACTGGCTAATCTTGCCTGGTTTAACAGACTTGGGCAAGATATCTTTTTTATTTCCCACCAAGAGGACATCATTGCCCGAGACAAAACGTGGCAAGCCTGGGATAACAGAGCCATTAAAATCAAAGATATCAATGACATTAACTACCAAGGCATCACTGTCTCCCACCTCGTGCAAGAGCTTGAGGAAATCATCGTCCGTCAACTGGACATCCGTGATTTCATTATAGTGGCGGAGACGGAAACAGCGTTGGCAATAGACTTCGCCAGTTTCCAAACCTTTTTCAAGTGCCGACTGGGGGGTAAAACCAAGACCAGCCTTATCTGTCGTCTGAATGGTTGCTCCACAACCAATACAGAGAATTTCTTCCATAGTTAAATTCCTTTTTTATATGTAATCGGTCCGTACTTTTCAGTGATTTTTCGCTTCACACGGCGCTCACGAGCTCGGTTGATCTGCGTTTTGATCGAGTCATGTTGGACCAAGGGTTTGACTAAAATCGAGCGAATGCCTGCACGGTG
The DNA here is from genome assembly GCF_030217725.1 of Streptococcus sp. UMB1203. Classification (GTDB taxonomy): domain Bacteria; phylum Bacillota; class Bacilli; order Lactobacillales; family Streptococcaceae; genus Streptococcus. Next base: position 71,268 of record NZ_JASOOK010000002.1, read on the forward strand.
GGCTGCTCGTATATCTGTCATGAGCTGGTCGCCAACCATGACCACTTCACTTTTCTCATAATGAAATTCCTTCATGGCACGGTCAATCCCAAATGTGAAGGGCTTCAGAGCCCAATAAACGTAGTCAATCCCAAATTTCTCAACTGCTCGTTGGACGCGTTTTTTAGTGTTATTTGATACCACAATGATGCGAATGCCCGCGTCCCGAAGATCATGTAGCCATTGCTTCATCTCTGGCGTCCCGTCAGGGTTGTTCCAAGCAATGAGGGTATTGTCCAAATCGACCAAAACAGCCTTGATTCCCTGCGCCTGCAGGCTTGGGACTGTCAGATCATAGACTGCTTCCACAGCAAAGTCTGGCATGTAGTTTTCAATCACCATTTTGGCTCCTTTTCTTTTATTTTCTAGTAATTTTCTTCAGCCATTGAGATAAGGCCACCCATAAAATCAAGCTAGTCATTAAGATATAAATCCAAGCATTTGGCTCTTCTGTAAATGGTAGAGGAACATTCATTCCGAAGAAACCTGTAATAACCGCAAGTACTGCTAGTAAGACGGAGATAATAGTCAAAATTGACAAACTATCATTCAAGTTATTGTTTAGGATGTTGTTGTAAGAAGCTGAGAGTTGTTGCAAGACTTGAGAAATCAAGTCTGTCATAGACACCAACTGATGGGCTTCAATCATGGCATCATCAAACTGCTCTCGTTCGACATCATTAAATCTCCGATAAAGAGCATGGCCCTGGATATGTTCCAAGAGGAGTCGATTTTGTTTTGCTGCTGCTGTCAAGTAAACCATACCAGTCTCCAAGTCAGAGAGGGCGAAGAGATTTTTCTTTGTTGTAGTTTGACGTAGCAAGGCACTAATTTCGTCCTTACTTTTATCCATCTCTTCAATGACAGGATAATAAGCGTTACTGATAATCTCTAAACCAGCAAAGAGAAACTTGTAAATAGAAAGCGACTCATGGCTATCCAGATAAGCTGACATCTGATCAATGACATAAGCATTCTTATGGTTGCTGATGGTAATCATTCGTTGTCTTTCGACGATAAAGGTCATGGGAATCGCTTCATAATATTCTTTGTCTTTTTCTAAATCAAGAACATTATAAATAAAGGTTACCGTCTCCGTTTCACGGTTATAATCCATATGAGCTCGTTCATTTCTATCCAGAGCATACTCAATGGTTTCCTTGTCCAATCCATAGATGTCAGAAAGATCTTCCATATTTTTAATCTTATCCACATCAAGGTCTATCCAGGTACAACCATTGCCCAACTGCTTTTCTAAAACCATCTTTTCTCCTTTATTAAACTCTTTCTATTGTACCACAAATTACTTAAAATAACAGGTCTAGTCTGTGCGTGAGAAATTGCTGACGACGGTGATATTCCGATTGGGAACGAAGTGCAGAACCTGATCTTCTCCTCTGAGTTGCGTTGTTCGAATGCCGACACTGACAACCTTGCCCGATACGGTAATAGGACCATTTGTCAAAACGACCTCATCTCCCACATCCAGTTGACGTTCAAAGAGGATGAAAAAGCCATTGATGACATCAGACAGAAAGCCTTGGGCTCCCATACCAATAGCTACCCCAGCAATCCCAGCACCTGCCAGCAAACTAGAGACTGGCAAGCCCAAAATAGACAAGATACAGTAAAGTAAAAAGAAATAGAGGGTATAATTAAACACATTCTCTAATAAACGTGAGATGGTTTTCTGACGCCCGACATCGTGGCGAGACATTTTTAAAGAAGGTTTAACAATTCTCTGCACCATGGTATGAAGTAGTTTCTTAGCTATATAGAATAGCAAAAATAGAAATAACAGAGAAATTAACTTGGTTAAGATATTCTCAATAATCGTTGTTATATCAAGCTTATTGAGGTAGGTTTGAATAAATTCTTGCATAGAAAACTCCTTTCATTTATTATACCATACTTTCACAAGTGATGAATCTCCATAAATATTCAAAAATAATAGCCAAAATAGACAGAAAATTCTTGATTTTAGCTCATATTTATACTATAATCATAAACATTACACAACAAAGGAGATTGTTATGAAAAAAATCATTCATGCTTGGAATAAGGCAAGCCTAATCAAACGGATTTTGATTGGTATGCTTATTGGAGGAACCCTAGGGCTGACACTTCCTAACATTTCAGGAATTGGTTTACTTGGAGATCTCTTTGTTGGTGGCCTCAAAGCCATCGCACCTATTCTAGTCTTTGCCCTCGTTGCCAATGCCCTTTCCCAACATCAAAAGGGTCAAGATAGCAACATGAAAACGGTTATCCTCCTTTACTTGGTGGGAACCTTTGCAGCGGCACTTGTTGCTGTCCTAGCAAGCTTCATCGTCCCTGTTGAGATTACCTTAAATAGTGCCAATACAGAAATCGCACCACCAGATGGAATTGGCCAGGTCCTCAGCAATCTCTTGCTCAAACTGGTTGACAATCCAGTCAATGCCCTCGTTACTGCTAACTACATCGGTATCTTATCTTGGGCAGTTGTTTTCGGGATTGCTATGAGAGAGGCCAGCAAAAATAGTAAAGAATTGCTGAAAACTATGGCTGATGTGACTTCTAAGATTGTCGAATGGATCATCAATCTAGCTCCATTTGGTATCCTTGGTCTTGTCTTCAAAACCATCTCTGATAAGGGAATCGGAAGCCTAGCTAACTACGGAATCTTGCTTGCCCTCTTGGTGACAACTATGTTCTTTGTCGCTCTGGTTGTCAATCCATTGATTGCCTTCCTCTTTATGAAGAGAAACCCTTATCCCCTCGTTTGGAAATGTTTGCGTGTCAGCGGTGTTACAGCCTTCTTCACTCGTAGTTCTGCGGCTAACATCCCTGTCAATATGAAACTTTGCCATGACCTCGGACTGGATCCAGATACCTATTCAGTTTCTATCCCACTCGGCTCTACTATCAACATGGCCGGGGCAGCGATTACTATTAACGTTTTAACCCTTGCTGCAGTAAATACTCTTGGAATCCCTGTTGACTTTGCGACAGCCTTTGTCCTTAGTGTAGTTGCCGCAATCTCAGCCTGTGGTGCTTCTGGTATTGCCGGAGGATCCCTCCTTCTTATCCCAGTTGCTTGTAGCCTTTTCGGTATTTCTAATGATATTGCCATGCAAGTTGTTGGGGTTGGATTTGTGATTGGGGTCATCCAAGACTCATGTGAAACAGCCCTCAACTCTTCTACAGATGTCCTCTTTACCGCCGTTGCCGAATACGCAGCAGCCCGTAAAAAATAACTCATAAAGGCAAGCCTGCTCAGGTCTTGTCTTTTACGCTTTTATTCTAACTTATTAGGAAATTCTTATGTCTATTAGCCAACGTACGACCAAGCTCATTTTAGCTACCTGTCTTGCCTGCCTTCTTGCTTATTTTCTCAATCTTTCCTCAGCAGTTTCGGCCGGAATCATCGCCCTCTTGAGCCTATCCGATACTCGTAGAAGTACCTTAAAACTGGCCCGCAATCGGCTCTTTTCCATGCTTCTAGCTTTGGTTATCGGAGTTCTGGCTTTTCACTTGAGCGGATTTCATATCTGGAGCCTTGGCCTCTATCTAGCCCTTTATGTACCTCTAGCCTACAAGATGGGCTGGGAAATTGGCATCACACCAAGCACTGTTTTGGTTAGCCACCTCTTGGTACAAGAGTCAACCTCTCCAGACCTCCTAGTCAATGAATTCCTTCTCTTTGCTATCGGTACAGGATTTGCCTTACTTGTCAATCTCTATATGCCTTCACGAGAAGAGGAAATCCAGCACTATCACATGCTTGTGGAAGAAAAATTAAAAGATATTCTCCAACGCTTCAAATACTATTTATCCAAAGGAGATGGACGTAACCGAGCACAGTTGGTTGAAGAATTGGACACCATTTTGGAAGAAGCCCTCAGACTGGTCTATTTGGATCACTCAGACCACCTCTTTCACCAGACTGACTACCATATTCACTACTTTGAGATGAGACAGCGACAAAGTCGCATCCTGCGAAACATGGCCCAACAGATCAACACCTGTCACCTAGCTGCCAGTGAAAGCCTGATTTTGGCCCAACTCTTTTCAAAAATTGCAGGGCAACTGAGCCAGACCAATCCTGCTTCTGATTTACTGGATGAAATTGAACGCTATCTAGAGGTCTTCCGCAACCGCAGTCTCCCCAAGACCAGAGAAGAATTTGAAACCCGCGCCACGCTCCTTCAACTCCTACGTGAAGCCAAAACCTTCATCCAAGTAAAAGTTGACTTTTACCAAAAATATGGACAGTAATACTCTTCGAAAATCTCTTCAAACTACGTCAGCTTTACCTTGCCGTAGGTATGGTTACTGACTTCGTCAGTCTTATCTACAACCTCAAAACAGTGTTTTGAGCTGACTTCATCAGTCTTATCTACAACCTCAAAACTGTATTTTGAGCAGCCTGCGGCTAGCTTCCTAGTTTGCTCTTTGAGTTTCATTGAGTATAAAAAAGAAAACTTCAGACCAATCACAAAAAGTGACTATCTGAAGTTTTCTTTTATTTGTAAGTTAGCACCATAAAGGTTAATAGTAGAACGAATAAGGCTTAATATTCAACATCTGTTTATAGAATGCTGAGATAAAATACTGCAAACTTTGCAGTATTTTTATCCACTACACGAAGTTTTGCAAATCGAGTCTATTTGCAAACGGAGTTAGTAAGGCAGTTACCCTTTTCTATCTACGACGGAAAAGTCCACGAATCGATACCATTCGTGGATTTTTCCTAGTGAAGCGTTTAGGTAAGCCGCCATAGCGGTTACCTATTATTAGATTACGACACTGAGTTTTGCAAATCGATTCTATTTGCCAAACATAGTTAGTGAGGCAGTTAGGTCATACACTATCTAATCGTTACGACGTAAAGTTTTACGAATCGATACTATTCGTAAAACTTTACTAGTGGAGCGCCTAGCCAAGTTCCTTAGAAACTTGGCGTTAGTTACTTAGATTGTTACACAATCAAGTAACTTTGGCGATCTACATCTTCTCTTCCAACTCTACGTCTGGATACTTATCCGCAAACCAGCGGAGGGCAAAGTCATTTTCAAAGAGGAAGACTGGTTGGTCAAAACGGTCTTTAGCCAAGATATTTCGACTTGATGACATTCGTTCATCCAAGTCCTCAGGCTTGATCCAACGAACGGTCTTTTTACCCATTGGGCTCATGACTACTTCCGCATTGTACTCGCCTTCCATGCGGTGTTTAAAGACTTCAAACTGGAGTTGACCAACAGCTCCCAGCATGTACTCGCCTGTTTGGTAATTCTTATAAAGCTGAATAGCACCTTCTTGCACCAGTTGCTCAATCCCCTTGTGGAAGGATTTCTGCTTCATGACATTCTTAGCAGAAACTTTCATAAAAATTTCAGGAGTGAAGGTTGGCAGTGGTTCAAATTCAAATTTGTTTTTTCCAACTGTCAATGTATCCCCAACCTGATAAGTTCCTGTATCGTAAACCCCGATGATATCTCCTGCCACGGCATTGGTCACATTCTCACGACTTTCAGCCATAAACTGGGTAACATTAGACAGTTTAGCACCCTTACCAGTACGAGGCAAGTTGACACTCATGCCACGTTCAAATTCACCCGATACGATACGTACAAAGGCAATACGGTCACGGTGTCGAGGGTCCATGTTGGCTTGGATTTTAAAGACAAATCCTGAGAAGTCCTTATCGTAAGGATCAACAATTTCTCCGTCTGTTTTCTTATGTCCATGTGGCTCTGGAGCAAACTTGAGAAAAGTTTCAAGGAATGTTTGCACACCAAAGTTTGTCAAAGCTGAACCGAAGAAGACTGGTGTCAATTCTCCAGCCAGAATAGCTTCCTCTGAAAACTCATTCCCAGCTTCATTTAAAAGTTCAATATCATCCTTGACTTGCTCGTAGAAAGGGTTGCTGCCAAAAAGCTTGTCCCCATCTTCTAAACTAGCAAAACGCTCATCCCCTTTATAGAGCTCCAAGCGTTGGTTATAGAGGTCATAGAGCCCCTCGAAGGCTTTCCCCATCCCGATTGGCCAGTTCATCGGGTAACTCGCAATGCCTAGTACTTCTTCTAATTCTTGCAAGAGGTCCAGTGGCTCACGTCCATCACGGTCTAGCTTGTTCATAAAGGTGAAGACCGGAATGCCACGGTGTTTCACAACCTCAAACAATTTCTTAGTCTGAGCCTCGATACCCTTGGCAGAGTCCACGACCATAACAGCAGCATCCACCGCCATCAAGGTACGATAGGTATCTTCTGAAAAGTCCTCGTGCCCTGGGGTGTCTAGGATGTTGACGCGCTTACCATCGTAGTCAAACTGCATAACAGATGAAGTCACCGAAATCCCGCGTTGCTTCTCGATATCCATCCAGTCAGACTTGGCAAAAGTCCCTGTTTTCTTTCCTTTTACGGTACCAGCCTCACGAATCTCGCCCCCAAAGTAGAGCAACTGCTCAGTGATAGTTGTTTTCCCCGCGTCCGGGTGGGAGATGATGGCAAAGGTACGACGTTTCTTAATTTCTTCTTGAATATTCATAAGTTCTCTTTCTTTGATTCTCTATTTTTCTTGTTTCAATAGCTAAGAATGATTTCTACATTGGATTTTACCATTCCTTTCAACACTCCATTATATCGGATTTTAGCATTTTTTTCAATTTCTATTTTATATCAGACACTGCTAAAGTAGAACAATTCCCCTTGCAATTTTTCAAATAAATGTTACAATAAATATAGAAAAAGGTGTTGCGACAACAACACCCCACAGAGCCGTTTAAGACGGTGGCTGTAATTACATAACTAAAAAATAGCTCGTTAACTCGCCAAAGTTAGGACGGCTATTTTTTTGTCTCTTTTACCAATTCAAGGATGAACCTTAGGAGCGTGATAACAAAGTTACCAGCTACAAACATGAGTGTCAAAGCCTCAAAAGGGGACAAATCTGGTTACTCCTTTCTACTAAGATTTTACAGGTTCTGCACATAAGCATCACCATCCTTTCGATTTTGTAACCACCGTCTTCACTTCTCTGTTAAACTATTGTACCATATATTTTCCCCTTTGAAATCCGCTTTTCAAATAAATCATCATCAGAATCCGTTCTCCATCCTATACCTGTCTTTTTTCATCTTTCCTTCCCTTATTTATAGGAAAATATGGTAAAATAGAACAGACTAAAAATCATCATTTCACGAAAGGATGCAAGATGAAAATTACGCAAGAAGAGGTAACACACGTTGCCAATCTTTCAAAATTAAGATTCTCTGAAGAAGAAACTGCTGCCTTTGCGACTACCTTGTCTAAGATTGTTGACATGGTTGAATTGCTGGGCGAAGTTGACACAACTGGTGTCGCACCTACTACAACCATGGCTGACCGCAAGACTGTACTCCGCCCTGATGTGGCCGAAGAAGGAACAGACCGTGATCGCTTGTTTAAAAACGTACCTGAAAAAGACAACTACTATATCAAGGTACCAGCTATCCTAGACGATGGAGGAGATGCCTAATGACTTTCAACAATAAAACCATTGAAGACTTGCACAATCTCCTTGTCTCTAAGGAAATTTCAGCAACTGAATTAACACAAGCAACACTTGAAGATATCAAGTCTCGCGAGACCGCTATCAACGCTTTTGTTACCATCGCTGAAGAGCAAGCTCTTGCTCAAGCTAAAGCTATTGATGAAGCTGGAATCGATGCTGATAATGTCCTTTCAGGAATTCCACTTGCAGTTAAGGATAATATCTCTACAGACGGTATTCTTACAACTGCAGCCTCAAAAATGCTCTACAACTACGAGCCAATCTTTGATGCGACAGCCGTTGCCAATGCAAAAGCGAAAGGCATGATTGTCGTAGGGAAAACCAACATGGACGAGTTTGCCATGGGTGGATCAGGTGAGACTTCTTACTACGGTGCCACTAAAAATGCTTGGGACCACAGCAAGGTCCCTGGTGGATCATCAAGTGGTTCTGCTGCAGCTGTAGCCTCAGGACAAGTTCGCTTGTCACTTGGTTCTGATACTGGTGGATCTATCCGCCAACCTGCTGCCTTCAATGGGATCGTCGGTCTCAAACCAACCTACGGAACAGTTTCACGTTTCGGTCTCATTGCCTTTGGTAGTTCATTAGACCAGATTGGACCTTTCGCTCCGACTGTTAAGGAAAATGCCTTCTTGCTCAATGCTATTGCAAGCGAAGATGCCAAAGACTCTACTTCTGCTCCTGTCCGCATTGCCGATTTTACTTCAAAAATCGGCCAAGACATCAAGGGCATGAAAATTGCTTTGCCTAAGGAATACCTTGGTGAAGGAATTGACCCAGAGGTTAAGGGAACCATTCTGAACGCAGCCAAACACTTTGAAAAACTTGGTGCTATTGTTGAAGAAGTGAGTCTACCTCACTCAAAATACGGTGTTGCCGTCTACTACATCATTGCTTCATCTGAAGCTTCATCAAACTTGCAACGTTTTGACGGTATCCGTTACGGCTACCGCGCAGAAGATGCAACCAACCTTGATGAAATCTATGTAAACAGCCGTAGCCAAGGTTTCGGTGAAGAGGTTAAACGCCGTATCATGCTTGGTACATTCAGTCTTTCATCAGGTTACTATGACGCCTACTATAAGAAGGCTGGTCAGGTCCGTACCCTCATCATCCAAGATTTCGAAAAAGTCTTCGCGGATTACGACTTGATTTTGGGCCCAACTGCTCCTAGTGTTGCCTATGACTTGGATTCACTCAACCACGACCCAGTTGCTATGTACTTGGCTGACCTCTTGACCATACCTGTAAACTTGGCAGGACTGCCTGGAATTTCTATTCCTGCTGGATTCTCTCAAGGTCTGCCTGTCGGTCTCCAATTGATCGGTCCTAAGTACTCTGAGGAAACCATTTACCAAGCTGCTGCTGCTTTTGAGGCGACAACAGACTACCACAAACAACAACCCGTGATTTTTGGAGGTGATAACTAATGAACTTTGAAACAGTCATTGGACTTGAAGTCCACGTAGAGCTCAACACCAATTCAAAAATCTTCTCACCTACTTCTGCCCACTTTGGAAATGACCAAAATGCCAACACTAACGTGATTGATTGGTCTTTCCCAGGAGTTCTGCCAGTTCTTAATAAAGGTGTTGTCGATGCCGGTATCAAGGCTGCTCTTGCCCTCAACATGGACATCCACAAAAAGATGCACTTTGACCGCAAGAACTACTTCTACCCTGATAATCCAAAAGCCTACCAAATTTCTCAGTTTGATGAGCCAATCGGTTATAACGGCTGGATTGAAGTGGAGCTAGAAGACGGTACAACTAAGAAAATCGGTATCGAACGTGCCCACCTAGAAGAAGATGCTGGTAAAAACACCCACGGTACAGATGGCTACTCTTATGTTGACCTCAACCGCCAAGGGGTGCCATTGATTGAGATTGTATCTGAAGCAGATATGCGTTCACCTGAAGAAGCCTATGCTTATCTAACAGCCCTCAAGGAAGTCATCCAGTACGCTGGTATTTCTGACGTTAAGATGGAAGAAGGTTCTATGCGTGTGGATGCCAATATCTCTCTTCGCCCTTATGGTCAAGAAAAATTCGGTACAAAGACTGAGTTGAAAAACCTCAACTCCTTCTCAAACGTTCGCAAAGGTCTTGAATACGAAGTTCAACGTCAAGCTGAAATCCTTCGCTCAGGTGGTCAAATCCGCCAAGAAACACGTCGTTACGATGAGGCTAACAAAGCAACCATCCTCATGCGTGTCAAGGAAGGTGCTGCAGACTACCGCTACTTCCCAGAACCAGACCTACCTCTCTTTGAAATCTCAGACGAGTGGATTGAGGAAATGCGGACTGAGTTGCCAGAGTTTCCAAAAGAACGCCGTGCACGTTATGTATCTGACCTTGGCTTGTCAGACTACGATGCTAGCCAGTTGACTGCTAATAAAGTCACTTCTGACTTCTTTGAAAAAGCTGTTGCCCTCGGTGGTGATGCCAAACAAGTTTCTAACTGGCTCCAAGGCGAAGTCGCTCAGTTCTTGAACGCTGAAGGTAAGACACTAGAACAAATCGAACTGACACCAGAAAACTTGGTTGAAATGATTGCCATCATCGAAGACGGCACGATCTCGTCTAAGATTGCCAAGAAAGTCTTTGTCCACCTGGCTAAAAATGGCGGTGGTGCGCGTGAATACGTAGAAAAAGCAGGTATGGTTCAAATCTCAGATCCTGAGATCTTGATTCCAATCATCCATCAAGTATTTGCTGATAATGAAGCAGCCGTTGCCGACTTCAAGTCAGGAAAACGTAATGCAGACAAGGCCTTCACAGGCTTCCTTATGAAAGCAACCAAAGGCCAAGCCAACCCACAAGTTGCTCTTAAACTTCTTGCACAGGAATTGGCCAAGTTGAAAGAAGATTAATATGTAAAAGAAACCAGCCTTAAGGTTGGTTTTTTTCTCCCCTACCATCTCCCAATAACTATTTTGGCTTTATTTCCAGAACATTTTATGGTAAAATGAAGAGTAATAATATTTATTAAAGAGGTAAAAACATGATTGAAGCAAGCAAATTGAAAGCTGGTATGACATTTGAAACTGCAGACGGAAAATTGATCCGCGTTTTGGAAGCTAGCCACCACAAACCAGGTAAAGGGAACACAATCATGCGTATGAAATTGCGTGATGTCCGTACTGGTTCTACTTTTGATACAAGCTACCGTCCAGAAGAAAAATTCGAACAAGCTATTATCGAGACTGTTCCAGCCCAATACTTGTACAAAATGGATGAAACTGCTTACTTCATGAACACTGAAACTTACGACCAATACGAAATTCCAGTTGTAAACGTTGAAAATGAATTGCTTTACATCCTTGAAAACTCTGATGTGAAAATCCAATTCTACGGAACTGAAGTAATCGGTGTAACTGTACCAACTACTGTTGAATTGACAGTTGCTGAAACACAACCATCTATCAAAGGTGCTACTGTTACAGGTTCTGGTAAACCAGCAACTATGGAAACTGGACTTGTTGTCAACGTTCCTGACTTCATCGAAGCTGGACAAAAATTGATCATCAACACTGCAGAAGGAACTTACGTTTCTCGTGCCTAATCTCTAGAAAGAGGTCATTCTATGGGAACTGAAGAACAATTTGGCGAAATCGTTATCGCTCCACGTGTACTTGAAAAAATCATTGCCATCGCAACTGCTAAAGTTGATGGTGTCCATTCATTTTCAAATAAATCCGTATCTGATACCCTATCAAAACTCTCTCTTGGTCGCGGCGTCTACTTAAAAGAAAGCAATGAAGAGCTAACTGCTGACATCTATCTCTACCTTGAGTACGGTGTGAAAGTACCAAAAGTGGCTCTTGCTATTCAAAAAGCAGTAAAAGATGCTGTTCGTGATATGGCTGATGTGGAACTTGCTGCTGTCAACATCCATGTTGCAGGAATCGTTCCAGATAAGACACCAAAACCTGAGTTGAAAGATCTATTTAACGAGGACTTCCTCAATGACTAGTCCATTATTAGAATCTAGACGCGAACTTCGTAAATGCGCTTTTCAAGCTCTCATGAGCCTTGAATTCGACACAGATATGGAAACAGCTTGTCGCTTTGCCTACACACATGACCGTGAAGATGAAGATGTGCAAATCCCTGCCTTTCTTCTGAACTTGGTTTCTGGTGTTCAAGCTCAAAAAGACGAGTTGGATAAACAAATCAACCAGCACCTCAAGTCAGGCTGGACAGTTGAACGCTTGACCTTGGTCGAAAAAAACTTACTACGTTTGGGTATCTTTGAAATCACATCATTTGATACACCTCAGCTGGTAGCAGTCAATGAAGCCATTGAACTCGCTAAGAATTTTTCAGATCAAAAATCAGCCCGCTTTATCAACGGACTACTCAGTCAATTTGTAACTGAAGAAAATGAATAATCAAAAAGGTGTTTGGTCTTCCAAGCACCTTTTGACTTTCCCCTCTGCACGGAGCAAGAAGCACATAAAAACTAGAACTGACTGCCAGTTCTAGTTTTTTGCATATTCTAAAGAATTAGTATTTTCTAAATCGTTGATAACGTTCTTCCAACAATTCTTCTAGCGGTTTTTGTGAAAGGCTAGCTAGCTCAGCTTGAAGTTCTTTCTTTACACTCTTAATCAGTTCTTTACTAGAAAGTCCTGCTTCAGAAATCACCTTGTCCACCACTTCCATTTCTAACAGCTCATGAGAAGTGATTTTCATCAGTTCTGCTGCTTCCATGGCACGACTGCCGTCCTTCCATAGAATGGAAGCAAAACCTTCTGGACTGAGAATGGCATAGATAGAATTTTCCAGCATCCAGACACGGTCCGCGACTGCTAGAGCCAGAGCCCCACCTGAACCACCTTCACCGATAATGATAGCAATAATCGGAACTTTCAGGTCACTCATTTCCATGAGATTACGAGCGATAGCTTCTCCCTGACCACGTTCTTCTGCTCCCACACCAGGATAGGCACCTGCTGTATTGATAAAGGTCACTACTGGACGGCCAAACTTTTCAGCCTGTTTCATCAACCGTAGGGCCTTGCGGTAACCTTCTGGATGCGGTTGGCCAAAATTCCGTTTGAGGTTGTCTTGCAAACTCTTGCCTTTTTGGATACCAACCACTGTTACAGCTTGGTCTCCAAGCCAACCAATACCACCAACAACTGCACCATCATCACGAAAAGAACGATCACCGTGTAATTGGATAAATTCATCAAAAATGCCTGTCGCAAAGTCCAAGGTTGTCAAGCGACTCTGCTCACGCGCTTCTCTGACTATTTTTGCAATATTCATCTAGGACTCCCTCCGTGCAATCTGACTAGGCTAGCAATGGTATCTGGCAAGTCTCTTCTTTTGACAATAGCATCCACAAAGCCATGCTCCAATAGAAATTCTGCCTTTTGGAAATCCTCAGGCAAGCTTTCACGAACCGTATTTTCAATGACACGACGCCCAGCAAAACCGACCAAGCTCTGTGGTTCAGCCAGAATGATATCGCCTTCCATAGCGAAAGAAGCTGTCACACCACCAGTCGTTGGATCTGTCAAAATGGTCAGGTAAAAGAGACCAGCATTTGAATGACGTTTAACCGCTGCAGAAATCTTGGCCATCTGCATGAGACTCATGATTCCTTCCTGCATACGGGCTCCACCAGAGGCTGTGAAGAGAACAACTGGCAATTGTTCAACAGTCGCATACTCAAACAAGCGAGTGATTTTTTCACCTACAACCGTGCCCATAGAAGCCATGATAAAGTTGGAATCCATTATACCAAGAGCCACAGTCTGGCCTTTAATAAGAGCTGTTCCTGTCACAACGGCTTCATCCAGACCTGTTTTTTCACGCATGGTTGCCAGTTTCTTTTGGTAACCAGGGAAATGCAAGGGATCCTTACTTTCAATCCCTGTAAACAATTCCTTGAAGGTTCCCATATCAATCGTCAAAGCCAAGCGTTCTTGGGCAGAAATACGAAAGGTATAGCTACAGTGCGGACAGATACGCTCACTTCCCAGATCCTTCTGGTAGATGGTATGCTTACAACCCGGACACTGGGAGAATAATTCATCTGGAACCTCTGGCTTGGCTTGAGGTTTTTCCCTAACCGAACGATTGGGATTAATTCGAATATACTTATCTTTTTTACTAAATAGAGCCATTGATTCCCCTTTTCGGTTTAAACTCTTAAAGTCATTTTATTCTTTTTCTTGATATTTGGTTAAGAAGGTTTCCATCAAGAAGGAAGTATCGTAATCTCCAGCAATGACATTGCGATCTGAAATGAGGTCAAGCTGGAAATCTGCATTGGTCTGTACCCCCTCTATCTCTAGTTCATAGAGGGCACGTTGCATTTTCATCAAGGCATCAAAACGATTTTCGCCGTGAACGATGACTTTGGCAATCATACTATCATAATAAGGCGGAATGGTATATCCTGGATAAACCGCTGAATCCACGCGCAAGCCAACTCCCCCACTTGGAAGATAGAGATTGGTAATCTTACCTGGACTTGGAGCAAAGTTGAAGGCTGGATTTTCTGCATTGATACGACATTCAATAGCATGACCTCGTAGAACAATATCTTCTTGCTTAACAGACAGGGGCTGACCCGCTGCAATGCGAATCTGTTCCTTAACGATATCCACACCTGAAACAAATTCTGTTACTGGATGTTCTACTTGTACACGAGTATTCATCTCCATAAAATAGAATTTACCGCTAGCTTCATCAAGAAGAAACTCAATGGTCCCTGCATTCTCATAGCCAACAGACTCTGCCGCTCGAACAGCAGCAGCACCGATTTCATTGCGTAGCGTTTTCCCAATTGCAATCGAAGGGCTTTCTTCCAAAACCTTTTGATTATTCCGTTGAAGAGAACAATCCCGTTCCCCTAAATGGATTACATTCCCGTGTTCATCTCCTAGGATTTGAACCTCGATATGACGAGCTGGATAGATAACGCGTTCTATGTACATAGCACCATTGCCATAATTGGCCTTGGCTTCGCTAGAGGCAGTTTCAAAGGCTGAAACGAGGTCTTCTGGTTTTTCAACCTTACGAATCCCTTTACCGCCACCACCTGCTGAAGCCTTGAGCATCACAGGATAGCCAATTTTTTCAGCAACAATCAAGGCTTCCTCAGAGTTATGCACTTCTCCATCCGAACCCGGAATGACGGGCACGCCTGCTTGGATCATCTGAGCGCGCGCATTAATCTTGTCTCCCATCATATCCATAACATGGCCAGATGGACCGATAAACTTGATACCCACCTCTTCACACATGGTTGCAAATTTGGAATTTTCACTGAGAAATCCAAAACCTGGGTGAATGGCTTCAGCCTCAGTCAAGACTGCAGCTGATAGAACCGCATTGATATTGAGATAAGACTCAGTTGCCTTACCTGGGCCGATACAAACTGCTTCATCTGCCAAAAGCGTATGAAGGGCTTCCTTATCAGCAGTTGAATAAACCGCTACCGTCGCAATCCCCAATTCACGCGCCGCACGAATAATACGGACCGCAATTTCACCACGATTGGCAATTAAAATTTTTCGAAACATGGAGAACCTCCTTAGTTCCCTATTGCAAAGGTTAGAGTACCACTAGCTGCAAGCTTGCCATCCACTTCAGCCTTTGCTTCAACCACGGCAATGGTGCCACGACGTTTTACAAAAGTCGCTGTCATAACCAATTGGTCGCCTGGTACAACTTGCTTCTTAAACTTAACCTTGTCCATACCAGCGTAAAAAACTAGTTTCCCTTTATTTTCAGGCTTAGACAACTCCAAAACACCCGCTGTTTGCGCCAAAGCTTCCATGATCAGAACACCTGGCATAACTGGGTATTGAGGAAAATGGCCGTTAAAGAAGGGCTCGTTGATGGTCACATTTTTGATGGCAACAATGGTATCCTCGCTCACTTCCAAGACACGGTCCACTAGGAGCATGGGATAACGGTGGGGCAGAGCTTCTTTGATTCCTTGAATATCGATCATTTGATACGTACCAATCCTTTACCAAACTCAACCATTTCTTCATTGGAAACGAGAATTTCTGTTACCAAACCATCCTTAGGTGCAGGAATTTCATTCATAACTTTCATGGCTTCGATGATGACCAATGTTTGACCTTTTTTGACAGTATCACCAACTGTAACGAAGGCAGGTTTATCCGGTCCGGCAGCCAAGTAAGCCACACCGACAAGTGGGCTCTCTACAACATCACCCTCAGCAGCTACACTTGTTTCAGCTGGAGCTGGAGCTTGAACTTCTTCTGCTACAGTCTCTGCTGGAGCAGATGTAGGAGCTACTGGACTTGGTGTTGCTAGAGCAGGCGCTGGTGCGACTGGAGTTGCAACTTCAGATACCAGTCTCGCTTCATTTTTGCTAAACTGTAACTCATCCGTCCCATTTTTATAAGAAAATTCTCTCAAACTTGACTGGTCAAATTGAGCCATCAAGTCTTTAATATCGTTTAAATTCATACTTATTTATTCTCCCAACGTTTGAAAGCAAGAACGGCATTGTGGCCACCAAAACCAAAGGTATTTGAAATAGCGTATGGAATCTCTTGCTCCAAGCCTTGTCCATAAACGACATTGGCTTCGATATAATCTGATACTTCACTTGTCCCAGCTGTCATTGGAACAAAGTTATGACGCATAGCTTCGATTGTGACGATAGCTTCTACTGCACCTGCAGCCCCCAGCAAATGTCCTGTGAAAGACTTAGTTGATGATACAGGTACTTCCTTACCAAGAACAGCTACGATCGCACCACTTTCTCCTTTTTCATTAGCAGGAGTTGACGTTCCGTGCGCATTGACATAGGCTACTTGCTCTGGAGAAATCGCAGCTTCTTCCAAGGCTAGTTTGATGGCCTTGATGGCTCCCTGACCTTCTGGATGTGGTGAAGTCATATGGTAGGCATCACAAGTATTTCCGTAACCAACCACTTCAGCAAGGATAGTAGCCCCACGTTTTTCAGCGTGTTCAAGACTTTCAAGAACCAACATCCCTGAACCTTCTCCCATGACAAAACCATTACGGTCCTTATCAAATGGGATAGAAGCACGAGTAGGATCCTCTGTAGTTGAGAGAGCAGTTAGGGCTTGGAAACCAGCAATAGCGAAAGGTGTAATAGAAGCTTCCGAACCACCTACCAACATAACATCTTGGAAACCAAACTTGATTGAGCGGAAGGCATCGCCAATCGCATCATTTGATGAAGCGCAGGCAGTATTGATAGATTTACAAACACCGTTTGCTCCAAAACGCATAGCAACATTTCCTGAAGCCATATTTGGTAAGGCCTTTGGAAGGGTCAATGGTTTCACACGTTTTGGTCCTTTGTCATGAAGGCGAAGAATTTGATCTTCTATTTC
This sequence comes from Streptococcus sp. UMB1203, assembly GCF_030217725.1. Taxonomy (GTDB): domain Bacteria; phylum Bacillota; class Bacilli; order Lactobacillales; family Streptococcaceae; genus Streptococcus. The sequence continues at coordinate 88,210 of NZ_JASOOK010000002.1, forward strand.
CTTGATGCCCCCAATCCCTGAGGCAACGATAACACCAAAACGATCCTTGTCAATAGCCTCTACATCAAGATTGGCATGATTGACAGCTTCTTGGGCTGCATACATGGCATATAAAGAATAGTTATCAAAACGATTGGTATCCTTCTTAACAAAGTATTTATCAAAAGGAAAATCTTGAATTTCTGCTGCATTATGCACATCAAAGTCACTATGATCAAATTTCGTAATTGGACCAATTCCGATTTTTCCAGTTGTCAAACTATTCCAAAATTCTTCTGGTGTATTTCCGATTGGAGATGTCACTCCATAACCTGTTACTACTACGCGATTTAGTTTCATCTTTTTTACCTCTAGCTTCTGCTACATACTGAGGCCACCATCAATGGCAACCACTTGACCAGTTAGATAATCTTGGCCTGCTAAAAATACTGTCAAATCTGCAACCTGTTCTGCCTGTCCAAATTCTTTCATAGGAATTTGCGCCAGCATGGCATCTTTTACCTTGTCTGATAGGACTGCTGTCATATCGGACTCAATCATTCCCGGTGCAATAGCATTAACCCTGATATTGCGATTGGCCACTTCACGCGCCACAGACTTGGTAAAACCAATCAAACCAGCCTTAGAAGCTGCATAGTTAGCTTGACCAATATTTCCCATCAAACCAACAACACTAGACATATTAATGATAGCACCTTCTCTGGCTTTCATCATCGGTTTCAAGACTGATTGTGTCATGTTAAAGGCACCAGTCAGGTTAACCTTGAGCACTTTTTCAAAATCCGCTTCTGTCATCTTGAGCATAAGAGTATCTTGAGTAATTCCTGCATTGTTGACCAAAACATCCACTGAACCCAGCTCTGCAATAGCCTCCTCAACCATACGCTTAGCGTCTGCAAAATCAGACACGTCCCCTGAAATAGGAACTACCTTGACACCGTAGTCTGAAAATTCAGCGATCAATTCTTCTGAGATAGCCCCTCGACTGTTTAAGACGATGTTGGCCCCTGCTTGAGCAAACTTGTGGGCAATGGCAAGACCAATTCCACGACTCGAACCTGTAACAAAGATATTTTTATTTTTTAGTTGCATTCTTTTCTCCTGTTTCCTCCTGTATTTATGGGAGAAGGGATTACTAGTTTCCTAGAAGAGCTTCCAAGCTCGCCTGATCTTCAACAGTGGCTAGTTTAGCGGTCTTATCAATTTTTTTGACAAAACCTGACAAGACTTTCCCCGGGCCAATCTCGATAAAGTTAGTTACGCCTGCTTCTTGCATAACTGCAATACTTTCATAGAAACGAACTGGTTCCTTGACCTGACGCGTCAAGAGTTGAGCAATGTCTTCTTTTTGCATAACTGCAGCTTCTGTATTGCCGACTAGGGGACAAGTGAAATCTGAAAAACTTACCTGAGCTAGAGTTTCAGCTAGTCTCTGGCTGGCAGGCTCAAGGAGAGCGGTATGAAAGGGCCCTGAAACCTTGAGAGGAATCAAGCGTTTAGCTCCTGCCTCCTGCAAGAGTTCGACAGCTCGATCAACTGCTACCACTTCTCCACCAATCACGATTTGTGCAGGTGTATTATAGTTGGCTGGGGTAACTACTCCAAGTTCAGAAGCTTTTCGACAGACTTCTTCAATAACCTCTACTGGCGTATTGAGAACTGCTACCATCTTGCCAGAACCAGCAGGGGCCGCTTCTTCCATATAGGCTCCACGCTTAGCTACCAAGGCTACCGCTTCTTCAAAATCCAAGGCACCGCTGGCCACCAAGGCAGAGTATTCTCCAAGGGACAAACCAGCAACCATATCAGGCTGATAGCCCTTTTCTTGCAATAAGCGGTAAATAGCAACCGAAGTCGCTAGAATGGCTGGTTGCGTATAGCGAGTCTGATTGAGTTTTTCTTCTTCCGTATCGATGAGATGACGTAAATCATAACCGAGTACCTGACTGGCTTGATCAATCGTTTCTTTGATAATCGGATACTGATCATAGAGATCCCGTCCCATACCTAGATACTGGGCACCTTGGCCAGCAAATAAAAAGGCTGTTTTAGTCATTTCTTACAACTCCTGCCCAACGAGAGGCTTCTTCTTGAATTTTCTTAGCTGCTCCGTAGTATAAATCTTTTAGGATTTCTTCAGCTGTTTCTTCTTTGGAAACAAGCCCTGCAATTTGACCCGCCATGACAGATCCGCCATCCACATCTCCGTGAACAACTGCTTTGGCTAGGGCACCTGCTCCCATTTGTTCAAAGATTTCTAAATCAGGATTTTCTTGTTTAAAGGCATCTTTCTCAGCTTTTTCAAAATCACGAGTCAACTGATTTTTAATAGCCCGAACAGCATGGCCAAAGTGTTGGGCTGAAATCGTAGTATCAATATCTCTAGCTTTTAAAATTTTCGCCTTGTAATTTGGATGGGCATTAGACTCTTTTGCAACGACAAAACGAGTTCCAACCTGAACAGCCTCTGCACCAAGCATAAAGCCAGCTGCAGCACCTTCACCATCCGCAATCCCTCCTGCAGCAATAACAGGAATAGAGACAGCTGCAGCTACCTGGCGCACCAAGGTCATGGTTGTTAATTTACCGATATGACCACCAGCTTCCATTCCTTCTGCAATGACAGCATCCGCACCGATTTTTTCCATACGTTTAGCTAGAGCCACACTTGGCACAACAGGAATCACTGTAATGCCAGCTTCATGGAAGCGTTCCATGTATTTACCAGGATTTCCTGCTCCTGTTGTAACCACTTTAACACCTTCCTCGATAACGAGATCTACAATATCTTCCACGAATGGAGACAAGAGCATGATGTTGACGCCAAAAGGTTTATCCGTCAATGATTTGATCTTATCAATATTTGCCTTGACAACTTCTTTAGGGGCATTTCCCCCACCGATAATGCCTAATCCTCCAGCCTTGGAAACAGCCCCTGCCAAATCACCGTCAGCAACCCAGGCCATTCCTCCTTGGAAAATAGGATAATCAATGTTCAATAATTCTGTAATACGCGTTTTCATAGTGCCTCCATCGTTTCTTGCTTACGTAATAGTTCGATACTGTCATAATTTGAAAATCAAACTATTGCCTAAACAAGAGGGAGCGGGTTTCCCTACTCCTTCTATTTGTATTCTGCTTATTTAGTTTGCTCTTCAACGTAGGCAACCAAGTCACCAACTGTTTTCAAATCATCTTCTGCTTCGATTTGGATATCAAAAGCATCTTCGATTTCTGAGATTACTTGGAACAAGTCCAATGAATCTGCATCCAAGTCATCAAAAGTTGATTCAAGTGTTACTTCTGATGCGTCTTTTCCAAGTTCTTCAACGATAATTTCTTGTACTTTTTCAAATACTGCCATGATAGGACTCCTTTAAAATAAATAGTTTTTTATAACAATGTGTTCACCACATGATTACCTAAATTGTAAGAATGAGCGTGCCCCAGGTCAAGCCTCCACCGAAACCTGATAGCAGAACAGTCTGGCTACCATCTAAATAGATGAGACCTTGTTCTACACACTCTGAAAGTAAAATCGGGATACTGGCTGCACTGGTATTACCATACTCCATCATATTGGCTGGAAGTTTGGCTCGGTCGACACCGATTTTTCTAGCCATCTTATCCAAGATACGGTCATTAGCCTGATGAAGTAGTAAATAATCCAAGTCTGTCGCCTCTATAGGAGACTCATCAATAGTCTGTTTGATAGACTTGGCTACATCTCTAATGGCAAAATCAAAGACTGCGCGTCCATCCATCTTCAAAAATGAATCTGCATTTTCTTGATCTGAAAATGGAGAATGCAAGCCTGACTGTCCATAGGTCAGACACTCACTACGACTCCCATCACTATTGAGACTCTCAGCCAAAAAATGCTCTTTCTCGCTAGCTTCTAGCAAGACTCCACCAGCACCATCTCCAAACAAAACAGCTGTTGATCGGTCTGACCAATCGACTGCCTTAGAAAGGGTTTCACTACCAATCACCAAGCCTTTTTGAAAGCGACCAGAAGCGATAAACTTTTCAGCAGTTGACAAGGCAAATACAAATCCACTGCATGCGGCTGTTAGGTCAAAAGCAAAGGCCTTATTAGCACCGATATTGGCTTGAACTCGAGCAGCTGTAGAGGGCATCATCGAATCTGGAGTAATGGTAGCTAGGATGATAAAATCCAGCTCTTCCCCCGTGATTTCAGCTTTTGCCATCAGTTTCTTAGCAACTTCCGTAGCCAAATCACTAGTAGATTCTGTTCTTGAAATATGCCTTTGTCGTATTCCCGTCCGACTTGAAATCCACTCATCATTGGTATCCATAATCTGGGCCAAATCATGATTTGTAACCACTTGCTCTGGCACATAATGAGCAACCTGGCTTATTTTTGCAAAAGCCATTATTTCAAATCCTCCAAAAATTGATAAAGTTTAGTCAAACCTTTGCTCATGACTTCAGTTTCTTCCTTGCTCATACCTTCGATAATATTTTCGACCATGGCCTTGTGGAAACGTTTATGTAGTCTATGAACCAAGCGACCCTTCTTTGTCAAATGCAGATGCACCACACGACGATCCTGCTCTGAGCGAATGCGTTCAATGTAACCCTTGCGTTCGAGATTATTCAAACTCGTCGTAACGGTCCCAAGAGTCACCATCAACTCTTTCGACACTTGACTTGGCGTCACGTCTGGGAATTTTCCAATTACATCGATTGTATGGACTTCTTTGATGGAGATATCCTTGAAACGACTACCCCTCAAGCTAACTTCCTCAATAACGAGGACATTGTTAAATATAGATGTTAAATATTCATTAATTCGTTGGTAGTCCAATCTCTTTTCCCTCCTTTTCAAAAAACTTTCACAATCAAAACATTTGACAAAAGAATTATATCAAACTTCAAAGAATGGTGCAAGTATTTTCTTATTTTCCTATAAATTTCGGTCTTCTTCTCTCCGAATGTGCCCGAACTCCCTCTTTGAAATCCTCCGTTTGGGCTAAGGTTTCCTGTAGGTTCAATTCTAAAGCAGCATAATCTTGCCAATCTTTAAATTGGCTCTCCCAGACCAACTTCTTGATAGCAGCATAAGAATTAGCTGATCCACGTCTCAATTTTTTAAGAAGTTGGTCTCTCGTCTTTTCAAGCTTATCATCTTCACAGACGCGGTAAACCAGCCCCCATTCTAAAGCTTTTTCTGCGGTCAGAGCCTCACCTGTCATAGCTAATTGAGCAGCACGAGTCACCCCAATACTACGACTCAAGAGATGAATCCCACCTGCATCTGGAGCCAAACCAACGCCAACAAAGGCTTGGATAAACTTAGCCTTATCCGTTGCCAGACAGAAATCTGCAGCAACAGCCATATTGGCTGCTGCACCTGCAACAGCCCCATCAACCTCCATCAAGACAGGTTTAGCAATTTGCTTGATTTTATAAGAAATCGTATTGACCAATTCTGCGATTTTCGTCAATGATGGAATATCATCCTCATCCACTGCCCGCTTCATCTCTACCAAATCTCCCCCAACGGAGAAGACCTTTCCCTTGGCATTAATTAAGATAAAATGCACAGCTGGATTCTCTTCTGCCAGAGTCAGAGCTTCCAAAATCTCCTCACACATAGGAATATGAAAACCATTCGCAACCTCAGGACGGTTTAAGGTAAGGATTGCCAAATCTTCTTCAAGCTGATAAATAATGTGTTCCATCAAGACTCCTTTTTATTTCATAAGCGGTTTAAATTATTTTATTATCAAAGTATATCTTTTTTAAAACTCGAAAGCAAGAAAAAATCGGCTGAAAGTGTCTCGGCCGATAAGAAAGGCTCCCTTTATCCTAGCAAGCATCTTATTTTCTTCATTGAAAAAAGGCTTTCTTTCTGCTATAATCGTATAAAATACTTACTTTAGGAGTTCTTATGAAAGTTGTTAAATTTGGAGGTAGCTCACTTGCCTCTGCTAGCCAATTAGAAAAAGTTTTAAACATCGTAAAAAGCGATCCTGAACGCCGTTTTGTAGTTGTTTCTGCGCCTGGTAAACGCAATGCTGAAGATACTAAGGTTACGGATGCCTTGATTAAATACTACCGCGACTATGTTGCTGGTAACGATATTAGCAAGAGCCAAAACTGGATTATCGACCGCTATGCTGCCATGGTTAGTGAACTAGGACTGAAGCCAGCTGTTCTAGAGAAAATTTCAAAAAGTATTCGTGCCTTAGCCACTCTTCCTATTGATGAAAATGAATTTCTCTACGATACTTTCCTAGCAGCCGGTGAAAATAACAATGCTAAATTGATTGCTGCCTATTTTAACCAAAACGGTATCGATGCACGCTATGTTCACCCTAGAGAAGCTGGTATTGTGGTCACAAGTGAACCCGGTCACGCTCGCATCATTCCATCAAGTTATGACAAGATTGAAGAATTGACAAATGCAAATGAAGTCCTTGTCATTCCTGGTTTCTTTGGGGTTACCAAGGAAAATCAAATCTGTACCTTCTCACGTGGAGGATCAGACATTACAGGTTCTATCATTGCTGCCGGTGTTAAGGCAGACCTCTATGAAAACTTTACAGACGTTGATGGTATCTTTGCGGCTCACCCTGGTATTATCCACCAACCACACTCGATTCCTGAGTTGACCTACCGTGAAATGCGTGAGTTGGCCTATGCAGGCTTCTCAGTCCTTCATGACGAAGCCCTTCTTCCTGCCTACCGTGGAAAAATCCCTCTTGTTATCAAAAATACCAACAACCCTGACCATCCAGGTACTCGTATCGTTCTTAAACACAGTAGTGATGAATTTCCAGTAGTGGGAATTGCTGGTGATTCAGGTTTTGTCAGCATCAACATGTCGAAATACCTCATGAACCGCGAAATTGGATTTGGTCGCAAGGTTCTGCAAATCCTTGAAGACCTTAACATCGGTTGGGAACATATGCCAACAGGTATCGACGATCTTTCTATCATTCTCCGTTCTCGCGAGCTAACTCCTATCAAGGAAGAAGAAATCCTTCGTCAGTTGGTTCAAAAAGCTGAGGTAGACCATGCAGAAATCGAACACGACCTTTCAATCATTATGATTGTTGGTGAAAAGATGAAGAGCCATATCGGAGTGACCGCTACTGCGACACGCGCTCTATCTGAAAACAAGATCAACATCCAGATGATGTCTCAAGGTTCTAGTGAAGTCTCTATCATGTTTGTTGTCAATAAAGATCAAGAGAAAGCAGCAATTAAAGCCCTCTACAATGCCTTTTTCGGTGAAAGTAAGGAAGACTAAGCATGGCTCAATCTCTTAACAAAACAGTGCTCCTCAATACGACAGGAACTTCCTACCTCTCTATAGCTGGGAAAGTTGGGAAATTTCTTGTCGGAGATCAGGCTTTGGAATTTTATCCAGATGTCAATGTCGAACAATTTATCCAGATTCCTTGGAGCCATATCAACCAGATTGGAGCCAATGTCACTGGGCGAAAAATCAGTCGCCACTTCGAAGTCTTTACAGACAGAGGAAAATTCCTCTTTGCTTCAAAAGACTCAGGTGCTATTCTCAAAATTGCACGCGAAAAACTGGGTAATGACAAGGTCGTCAAACTTCCAACCCTAATTCAGACCATTGGGCAAAAATTTAAAAATCTATTTGCAAAAAAGTAGAAACTTTAGTATAATCATAGCAACGGATAAGTAGGTTATCTTCTTCTTTCAGAAAGTCTGCGGGTGCTGCGAGCAGATAGGAGGGATAGGTGAAATTCTACCGTTAGTAACAATTACATACACAATCAAGTGCACACCTGTGAAGTTGGATGGAACCGTGGCCCTGCCACTCCAACGCTTTGTCAGGTGTGCTTTTTTCATAAAGGAGTTCTTATGTTAGATATCAAACGTATTCGTACAGACTTTGATGCTGTCGCAGAAAAATTAGCTACACGTGGTGTAGATGCTGCTATCTTAAACGAGATGAAAGAAATCGATGCTAAACGTCGTGACATCTTGGTCAAGGTTGAAACTTTAAAAGCAGAACGTAACACAGTTTCTGCTGAGATTGCCCAAGCCAAACGCAACAAGGAAAATGCAGATGACAAGATTGCTGCCATGCAAACTCTATCTGCTGAAGTCAAAGCCTTGGATGCTGAATTGGCAGAAATCGATGCTAAATTGACAGAATTTACTACTACTCTTCCAAACATCCCAGCTGACAGCGTTCCTGTTGGGGCTGACGAAGATGACAATGTGGAAGTTCGCCGTTGGGGTACTCCACGCGAGTTCGATTTCGAGCCAAAAGCTCACTGGGATCTTGGTGAAGATCTTGGTATCCTTGACTGGGAACGCGGTGGTAAGGTAACAGGCGCTCGTTTCCTCTTCTATAAAGGTCTCGGTGCTCGTTTGGAACGTGCCATCTACAACTTTATGTTGGATGAACATGGAAAAGAAGGCTATACGGAAGTCATCACGCCTTACATGGTTAACCATGACTCTATGTTTGGTACTGGTCAATATCCAAAATTCAAGGAAGATACTTTTGAACTCAGCGATAGCAATTACGTCCTTATTCCTACAGCTGAAGTTCCTCTGACAAACTACTACCGTGATGAAATCCTGGACGGTAAAGACCTGCCAATCTACTTCACTGCTATGAGTCCATCATTCCGTTCTGAGGCTGGTTCTGCCGGTCGTGATACTCGTGGCTTGATTCGTTTGCACCAATTCCACAAGGTTGAAATGGTTAAATTTGCCAAGCCAGAAGAATCTTATGAAGAATTGGAAAAAATGACAGCCAACGCTGAAAATATCCTTCAAAAACTTAACCTTCCATACCGTGTCGTTGCTCTCTCTACAGGAGATATGGGCTTCTCAGCTGCTAAAACTTACGACTTGGAAGTTTGGATTCCAGCGCAAAATACCTACCGTGAAATCTCAAGTTGTTCAAACACAGAAGATTTCCAAGCCCGTCGTGCCCAAATCCGTTACCGTGATGAAGCAGACGGCAAGGTGAAACTCCTCCATACCTTGAACGGTTCTGGACTTGCAGTTGGACGTACAGTGGCTGCTATTCTTGAAAACTACCAAAATGAAGATGGTTCTGTGACCATCCCAGAAGCACTTCGTCCATACATGGGCGGAGCTGAGGTTATCAAACCATAAAAAATAAGGTTTAGCTATTTCTAGCTAGACCTTTTTTCGTAACCAATTCAGATAAGAACCTAGTACAAAGACTAAAATAATTAAGCAAATAGCGGTTTCAGCCAGTACTAAATAATCCAAAAATGGAAGTTTCAAGATTCCCTGAGCCATCTTGAGCGAGGTAGCCGTGATAATAGTTGGGAAGGTGAGGGCTGAAAAGGCTGGTTGAAAGCCATGTTTTAAAATGTTGGGCAGGCGAGTCAAAACAAAGAAAAAGAAGGATTGGGAAGCCAAAATCATCACAACTAATAGCCAAGTCGGTAGGCTCTCTCCTCCAACTCGAACTAGGGAAGCCAAGAGTAGAGAGAAAGGAGCACAGTAGATTCCTTCTTGACCAAGCAAGGCTACGGGGAGTGGTTGTTTCTTTAAATCACTATAAATAAGGGGATAGAGATAGAAGGTTAGGAGAAAACCAAAACTCAAGGTCGCATAGGCAATTTCGATGATACCTACAAGAGGATAGGTCAAGGCAGCCACTGCTATCCCCACATAGAGAACCGTCCAGCTTGGAGTAGCATGAACCCTCCACCCCGGACAGGCAAATTTAATGGTAAAACCAGCAATCAGGGCTACATCCAAGAGAAATGAAAACCACCAGAGTCCTTGCGCTACCAAAGGAAGATGAGGGAAGACGCGAAAAACATAAGTCGATAAAATCATCCCAGCCATGGGAAAAGTCGCCATTCCTGACAAAAGAGGAGGTTTGGTCAATTCTTGCTTGGTTTCTTTCCAATTAAAGAGATGAAGAATAAGAAAGAATATCCACAAAATTAAACCTGTCAGACTAAATAGATGGGACAGAACCGGCAACGTATCTAAAATAAGATTTCCAGCTCCTGCTAAACCTAGCAAACATCCAGAAAATACCAAGGGGAGTTTTTTCATTCTAACCTCCAATAATCATGTTAGTTTCAGTATAGCATAAAAGCGCTTAAATGAGGGGATAAAAAATGAAGTCAAATTATTTCAGACTTCATTTTACTCAGATATGAATTAAGCATAAGGTTGCAATTCTGGGTTAATTGGGGTATTGGCTAGGTTGTTGGCATAGTTACAGAGGCTTGCTAGGCTGACACCAAGAACCACATCCAAGGCATTTTGTTGAGTGTATCCAGCTTCTAGAAACTCAGCCAAGGCTTCATCTCCTACACGTCCCTTGGTATTGATTACAGCCAAGGTAAACTTAGCTAGGGTGTCCAATTTAGGATCTGTTTCAATTGGAGTGCGATTGCGAAGGGCTTGCAGAAGGTCATCATTCATCTGGATTTGTTTGATGGAAAAAGCTGTGTGACCTGCCACGCAGAAAGCACAACCATTAGTTACAGCTGCCGTGATTTGCACCACTTCACGCTCAACTGGTGTCAGGCTATTGCGACGGTTGATGGCTCCGACAGTTCTGTAGGCTTCTAAGGCGGTAGGTGCATTAGCCAAGAGACCGATTAGGTTGGGAATATAGCCATTGTTATCTTTTTCTACTGTTTCAAGAACTTCTTTTACTTCTGATGGTGCTGATTCGACTGTATGGATAGTAAATGTTGTCATCATAAAACCTCTTTTCATGTTGTTGAAATCTAGTCTATCACAGATTCTATACCGTGTATAATATATATTTTAAATTGCACTGATAGAAATTTTTTATGAAAGCAAAAAATCACACGAGCTGTGTGATTTCATTATTTGTCAAAATACTTTTTAGTCTCAGCAATAACGACTGGCGATAAAACTAAGAGGGCAATCAAATTTGGCAGAGCCATCAAGGCATTGACAATATCTGCGATAATCCAAACCATATCCAACTCGATAAATCCTCCCAACAAGACCATGAGTACAAAGACCACACGGTAGAGCCAGATAAAGCGAACCCCAAAGAGGAACTCGAAACAGCGTTCTCCATAGTAGTTCCAACCAAGAATCGTTGTAAAGGCAAAGAGCACAAGGAAGATTGTTAAGAGAGCAGGTCCAAAGTGTGAAAAGACTGTTGAGAAGGCTGACTGAGTCAAGGCAACCCCATTTAAGTCACCACTCCAAACACCAGTCACCAAGATGGTCAAACCAGTCAGAGTACAGATAATGAGGGTGTCAATAAAGGTTCCTGTCATGGAAATCAAACCTTGCTCTACTGGTTCGTTTGTCTTAGCTGCAGCAGCTGCAATGGGAGCAGAACCCAGACCAGATTCGTTTGAGAATACACCACGCGCCACACCGTTTTGAATAGCCATCCGAATGCTAGCACCGGCAAATCCACCTACCGCAGCAACAGGACTAAAAGCGGATGTCAAGATTAAAGCGATTGTGGCAGGGATTTCCCCTATATTAAAGAAAATAACTGTCAGAGTTCCCAAAATATAAATGATAGCCATAAAAGGAACAACAGTAGTTGAAACCTTTGAAATGGACTTGAGCCCGCCAAAGACTGCAATTGCTACAAAGACAGATAACACAAGAGCTGTGATGGCTGGCGAAATAGCGGTTGTATTTTGGATAGATTCTGTAATCGAGTTTACCTGGGTAAAGGTTCCGATTCCCAACAAAGCTACTAGCACACCTGCTAGGGCAAAGAAGATGGCAAGGGGACGCCACTTTTCTCCCATCCCTAGAAGGATATAGTGCATTGGACCTCCCGCTACTGCACCATGGTCGTCCTTTGTGCGGTATTTAATCGCCAAAAGTCCTTCCGCATACTTGGTAGCCATCCCAAAGAAAGCGGCCATCCACATCCAAAAGAGTGCTCCTGGTCCACCGACCTTGATAGCTGTAGCTACCCCGATAATATTTCCCGTACCAACTGTCGCTGCTAGGGCTGTACATAGTGCTGCAAAGCTGGATACATCTCCATGCCCCTTGTCCTTAGTAAAAATAAGCTGGAAGGCCTTGGGCAGACGCAAAACCTGCAAGAGGCCTAGACGGGCAGTTAGGTAAATCCCTGTCCCGACCAAGAGAATCAAGAGGGGGGGGCCCCAAGCAAAAGCATCAATTGATTTAAGCAATTCTAACATTTCCTTCTCCTATCTTTTCAACCCCAAAAGAAAGAGCACATGCAAGATACATGTACTCTGGAATGCTTAGATAAATGCTAAAAAGCGGTCTATCCTAGCTCTGTCCTTTTACCTGAGAGTTTGAGCAGTTGCCTGCCTTGCCCCTTCGGTGCCTTTACGGTCTCTCCAGAGTTCCGTCCATTTACAGTCATGGAAAATCAAACGATTCGCCACTTCTATTAAACTTCATTCGGTGTTGGTATTTAATTGATTCTTATTTTACAAAAAATGTTAGCTTTTGTCAATGTGTTTATTAATAAAAATTAGTGCAACAGTTTTTACTTTATGAATTCCGAAATACTTCTTATCCTTTAAAAGTGACAATAGTTGCACCACTGCCTCCAGCATTTTGTGGGGCATAGCCGAAACTCTTGACATGTTTATTTCTTTGTAGGTATTTGGTGACACCTTCACGGATAACACCTGTTCCGATACCATGGATGATATCAACTTGAGCCATATTATTAAGCAAGGCTTGGTCGATAAAGGCATCTAGCTCATTCATGGCTTCTTCATAGCGCTTGCCTCGAAGATCCAGTCTTGCTTGTGGACCTCGGCCAGAAGTCCGTTTCACAACATTGACCTGTTTCTTCTTGACTTGCTTTTCTTGCTGGGCTTGAACAAGGTCAAATTCTTTCTCTTCCAAGGTCATCTTAATCAAGCCAACTTGGGCTTCCCAGCGGCCGTCCTTGAGTTGACTGGTCAAGGTACCACGCTGTCCATAACTGAGCACCACAATATCATCTCCCACCTTTGGAGCTCGTTTTTTCTTGGCCTTTTGAAGGACCTTGTTTTTAGATAGGTCTACTTTTTCAGGAGACAATTTTTTCAGCTTGGCCTTGGCTTCAATGATTTCGTGGGGCTTGAGTTGAGATTTACTATGGAGATTTTTGAGAATCTGATCACTCTCACTGAGGGCCATGTCCACAATCTCAGAAGCCTGTTCACGCGCCTTGTTGAGCTCGGTTTCCTTTTCACGATTGAGCTCGTTGTAGAGTTTTTTGAGAGCACGGTTCATCTTGAGATTTTCTTGCTCCACCTCACGGATATTATCCAAACGTTTGCGACTCTCTAGCGTCTGCTCTTCCAGTTGCTCAATAATCCGATTGACATCATTGTCCTGATCGACCTGCTGACTAGCATCCCCTACGATAACTTCAGATAGGCCTAGACGTTTGGCAATTTCAAAGGCATTGCTTCGGCCAGGCACGCCCTGCATAAAGCGATAGGTCGGGCGAAGAGTCGCAGTATCAAACTCCATGCTGGCATTTTGCACAAAGGCTGTCTCAATACCATAGGCCTTGAGCTCTGGATAGTGGGTAGTCGCCATGGTCTTGACTTGACGCAGGCGAAGATCCTCCAAAATAGCCATGGCAAGGGCAGCTCCCTCTTGAGGGTCTGTACCAGCCCCCAACTCATCCAAGAGTAAGAGGGAATGTTGGTTGACCTTGCCAAGAATATCCACGATGTTGGTCATGTGGCTAGAGAAGGTAGACAAGCTCTGCTCAATAGACTGCTCATCGCCAATATCAGCAAAGATTTCTTCAAAAACACCCACACGGCTTCCCTTGTCTGCTAAAATCGGCAATCCTGACTGAGCCATAACCTGTGTCAAGCCCAGGGTTTTAAGCATGATGGTCTTACCACCTGTGTTGGGACCTGTGATGACAATGGCTGTTAAATCTTGTCCAAAATGAACATCATTTGCGACTGCATTTTTGACCAAAGGATGGCAGACATGGAGCAGTTGGATCTCCTGATTTTCTGATAACTTAGGAACGACCGCTTGCCTTTCTTGGATAAAACGAACCTTGGCACGAATCAAGTCCAGATGGCCGATAATCCAAGCATCATTAGCAATTTCAGCTGCATGAGGGCGGACACGTTCAGAGATTTCTTGGAGAATGCGAAGCATTTCATAGCGCTCATCTGCTCGCAAACTGGCAATTTCTTCGCTCAGTTTGACCACCTCACGGGGTTCGATATAGACGGTGTTTCCACTAGCAGAAATATCATGAACAACACCTGCAATCTTATTGCGGTAGGTGTTTTTGACTGGTAAAACCTGACGACCATTTCGGCTGGCAACGATTCCTTCCGTCAACATCTGCCCTTTTTGCTTAAGCATGTCCTGCAAGACATCGCGTACCTGACTCTCGCTATCATGGATTTTTCGACGGATGCGCGCCAATTCTTCACTAGCGAAATTTTCAATAAAACCTGCATCATTAAAAGCTTGGAGATTTCCTTGTAATTGCGGAAAATCATGTAATTTCTCAAACCAAAGAGCTAACTCTTCCAAGCTGACATTTTCCAGATTGGCATAAAAACTTTGCAGTTCTCGGCTAGAAAGAAGCACGCGCTTCAAGAGTAGGAACTCCTCGATATTGAGGTCTGCCCCCATCTCCAACCGCTTGCAGACTCCTGCGATTTCCTTGGTTGAGAGAATGGTAAAATGAGGTTGCTCGACAAAGAGAGCCTGCATTTCCTTCATCTCAGCAAAAGACTGTTTGATTTTATCTGCTTTGGCAGTCGGAGCTAGCTGTCTCAATTGCTCCAAGCCCTGCTCGGTCAACAAATGGGGTTCAAACAAGGCCTTGACCTTATTGAACTCTAATGTTTCTAATATTTTCTTATTCATCTTTATTTCCTTGTCTTTGAATGTCTAGGTGTGGTAGCTTTTTACATTCTGATAGATTCGAGTCAATCTGTAAACAAAGGGCTAGGAAAATTCCTGCCCTTTTTATCCGATTAAATTTGTCACCCAGATTTGTTTGAGCCAACTGGTTGTTACTGGTATGCTCTGGATGATGTGTTTTGCGACGATACTCTTTTCAAGAGGATTTTGTATAGCTGCCATGGGAATGGTCGCCAAGATGGTCAAGACCATTTGCAAAACAAATAAGGTCACCAACATGGACAAGATACCTGCTGAAACTTGGAACAACTTACCACCAAGCTTTTTACTAGGAATCAAGTGTAAGAGGAGACCAAGCAAACGACCGATGCTATAGACAATCCCAAATACCAACAAGTAGCCGATACCTGCGTAAAAGACCTTATCCAACTGAAAGAGTTGATCTGATGGGAAAAAGAAAGTCCCCTGACCTTCCTGCGGATTTGCATAAGGGAGTAATAAATGGAATTGTTCTCCAAGCCCCTTGTAAAACTGGCCAGCCACAAAAGCCGATGCCAGGGCTGAAATCAGGTAATAAACCTGTAAGAGCAGGCCTCTCCGATAGCCGATATAAAATCCCCAAGCCAAGACCAATAGAAGAAGGAGTGAAATCATAAGGAATCCTCAATCTTACTCTGTTCTTGCTTGCAAGTCACAAGCTTGTGACGGAGTTCTTTTAATTCTTGCTCCTTATCGTCAAATTCAATCTCACGACTGAGTTGAGTTGACAAACAGTTAACTGCCAACAAAAGAGCGATTGTTTCATCATCTGCACTAGGCATTTGTTCTTTAATTGCTTGGTATTTTTCTGTCGCAACCTTGGCGATTTCCTCCATAAAGAGATTATCATGTTCGCTTGTCAAGGTTAATGATTTTTTCCCGAATGTAAATTTGAATCGATTTAGATTTGCCATAAAATTCACCTCACGATATTATACCAAAATTCGCTAACTTTGTCAGTTTTTACAAATTCGCCTGCTTTTATGGTACAATAGAAACTATGGCAAGTATAACACTCACACCAAGCGAAAAGGAGATTCAGGCTTTTCTTGAACACTATCAAACTAGTCTGGCTCCCAGCAAAAATCCCTATATTCGCTACTTTTTGCGACTACCTCAAGCTACCGTTTCTATCTATACTTCTGGAAAGGTCTTGCTTCAGGGGGAAGGAGCCGAGAAATATGCTAGTTTCTTTGGCTATCAAGTTGTAGAGGAAACTAGCGGTCAAAATCTTCCTTTGATTGGGACGGATGAAGTTGGAAATGGTTCCTACTTTGGTGGGCTTGCAGTTGTGGCTTCCTTTGTCACACCTGACCAGCATGCCTTCTTACGAAAACTCGGTGTGGGAGATTCTAAAACTCTGACTGACCAAAAAATCCGTCAGATTACCCCTATCCTCAAGGACAAAATCCAGCACCAGGCACTGCTTCTCTCACCAAGCAAGTACAACGAGATCATCGGAGACCGCTACAATGCTGTTTCGGTTAAGGTTGCCCTCCATAATCAGGCTATCTATCTCCTTCTTCAAAAAGGACTTCAGCCTGAGAAAATTGTGATTGATGCCTTTACCAGCGCTAAAAATTATGACAAGTACTTGGCACAAGAGGCCAATCGTTTCAGCAATCCTATCAGCTTAGAAGAAAAGGCTGAGGGCAAATACTTGGCTGTCGCAGTTTCTTCTGTCATTGCGCGTGATCTCTTTCTGGAAAATCTTGAAAATCTGGGACGAGAACTGGGCTATCAACTTCCAAGTGGAGCTGGAACGGCTTCTGATAAGGTGGCTAGCCAGATTTTGCAAGCCTATGGCATGCAAGGACTCAATTTCTGCGCCAAACTGCACTTTAAAAATACTGAAAAAGCGAAAAAACGCTTAGAAAGGTAAGTTATGAATTCATTTAAAAATTTCTTAAAAGAGTGGGGATTGTTCCTCCTAATTCTGTCATTACTAGCTTTAAGTCGTATCTTTTTTTGGAGCAATGTCCGCGTAGAAGGGCATTCCATGGATCCTACCCTAGCGGATGGCGAAATCCTCTTTGTTGTCAAACACCTACCTATTGACCGATTTGATATCGTGGTTGCCCATGAGGAAGATGGCAATAAGGACATTGTCAAACGTGTCATCGGAATGCCTGGCGATACCATCCGTTACGAAAATGATAAACTTTACATCAATGACAAAGAGACAGATGAACCTTATCTAGCTGACTATATCAAACGCTTCAAGGATGACAAACTCCAAAGCACCTACTCAGGCAAGGGCTTTGAAGGAAATAAAGGAACCTTCTTTAGAAGTATTGCTGAGAAAGCCCAAGCCTTCACAGTTGATGTCAACTACAATACCAACTTTAGCTTTACCGTCCCAGAAGGAGAATACCTTCTCCTCGGAGATGACCGCTTGGTTTCAAGTGACAGTCGCCACGTAGGTACTTTTAAAGCAAAAGATATCACAGGGGAAGCTAAATTCCGCTTCTGGCCAATCACCCGTATCGGAACATTTTAAGAGACCTAAGAGGCCGAGAATCACCAATCTCAGCCTCTTCTTCTATCGTGAGAAGATGATTATTTATTGACTATAATATCCCCCAACTCTCACCTATTCATGCAAAGGAATTTTATGGAAGTTTATTTTTCAGGAACCATTGAACGGATTATTTTTGAAAATCCCAGCAATTTTTATCGCATCCTTCTCCTAGAAATCGACGATACAGACGCAGAGGATTTTGATGATTTTGAAATCATTGTCACGGGCACCATGGCTGATGTGATTGAGGGAGAAGACTATACTTTTTGGGGACAAATTGTCCAGCACTCCAAGTATGGGAAGCAACTGCAAATCAGCCGATATGAACGCTCAAAACCAACTAGCAAGGGCTTGGTTAAGTACTTTTCAAGTAGCCATTTCAAGGGGATTGGTCTCAAGACTGCTCAGAAAATTGTGGATACCTATGGCGAAAATACCATTGACGAAATTCTGCAACACCCAGAAAAGTTAGAAGGCATCGCAGGACTCTCTGCCAAAAATCGCGAGGCTTTCGTCTCCACCCTCCGTCTCAACTATGGAACCGAGATGGTTTTGGCCAAACTTGCTAACTACGGTATTCCCAATAAATTAGCCTTTCAGATTCAAGACTTTTACAAGGAAGAAACCCTTGATGTGGTTGAAAATTATCCCTACCAGCTGGTTGAGGATATCAAGGGCTTGGGATTTACCATTGCTGACCAATTAGCAGAGGAACTAGGCATCGAAAGTCAGGCTCCTGAACGCTTCCGCGCCGGTCTAGTTCACAGTCTTTTTCAGGCCTGTATGGAAACAGGGGATACCTATGTTGAAGCACGGGATTTACTAGAACAAACCCTTACCCTCCTTGAGTCTTCCCGCCCCGTTGAACTGGATCCCAGCCAAGTGGCCCAAGAGCTCTCCTACCTGATCGAAGAAGACAAGGTTCAGCAGATTGATACCAAGATTTTTGACAACAGCCTCTTTTTCGCTGAGGAAGGCATCCGCAGTCACTTGGTTCGTATCCTTGAAAAAAGAGAACAAAAGAGCCCAGATATGGAAACCATTCAAAAACATATCACTACTGTCGAGGAAGATCTGGGAATCCACTATGATAGCATTCAAAAACAAGCTATCTGCGATGCTATCCAGAATAAAGTCTTTATCCTAACAGGTGGACCTGGTACTGGTAAGACAACGGTTATCAATGGGATTATCGCTGTTTATGCCCTTTTAGAAGGGCTTGACCTCAGGAAAAAAAGCAATTTGCCTATTCTTCTTGCTGCTCCAACTGGACGAGCCGCTCGACGCATGAATGAATTGACAGGTTTGCCTAGCGCGACCATACACCGTCACTTGGGAATGACAGGCGACGATGACACCAGCCATCTGGAAGATTATCTGGATGCCGACTTTATTATCGTGGATGAATTTTCTATGGTTGATACTTGGCTGGCCAACCAACTCTTCTCCAACATCTCTTCTAACAGCAAGATCCTCATAGTGGGTGACAGCGACCAGTTGCCTTCTGTCAGCCCTGGACAGGTTCTAGCGGATCTGCTTCATATTCCCTTGATTCCTCAGACTCGCTTGGAAAAAATTTATCGACAAAGCGAAGAATCAACCATCGTCACCCTAGCTAGTCAGATTCGACAGGGTATCTTGCCAGCTGATTTCACCCAGAAAAAAGCAGACCGTTCCTACTTTGAAATCGCTAGTGGTCATATCCCTGCTACTATTGAAAAGATTTTAGGCGCTGCCCTTAGAAGTGGTATCCCTGCTCGTGATATTCAGGTTCTGGCTCCCATGTACCGAGGGACTGCAGGGATTGATTCCATCAACCAACTCATGCAAGACCTGCTCAATCCACCACAAAAAGACCAACTCAGTTTTGAAGCTCCCCAGTGCCACTATCGTAAGGGGGATAAGGTCATTCATTTGGTCAACGATGCTGAAATCAATGTCTTTAATGGAGATTTAGGAGCCATCACAGACCTGATTCCTGGTAAATATACCGAATCGAAACAAGACGAGATTGTCATTGATTTTGATGGCAACGAGGTCTCTTACCCACGTAACGAATGGTACAAGATTCGCCTGGCCTATGCCATGAGTATCCATAAGTCCCAGGGAAGCGAGTTTCCTGTTGTCATCCTACCGATTACCAGTGCTAGCAGGCGCATGCTGGAGCGAAATCTCATCTATACAGCCATTACACGCGCCAAAAGCAAGCTTATCTTACTAGGCGAATTACAGGCCTTCGACTATGCTACCCAACATATCGGAACTGCCCGAAAAACCTATCTGATTGAACGTTTCAGTGATTTATTGGAGAATGTTGAAGAAAAGCAACAATCTATCTCTGAAACTGCCACATCAAGTGACTCTGAACAATCCTACATCCTGACAGAAGAAAACTGGGACAGCATCCCAGCCATGATTGGGATTACAGAGGCAGACCTCAAAGAGATTTTTGGAAAATAGTGCATAATAAAACCCACCAATTTGAACTGCACCCCAAAAGTGGCTCTTTGTCAACTGTAGTGGGTTGAATAAAAGCTAAAACCGAGAAAGGACAAATTTCGTCCTTTCTTTTTTGATATTCAGAGCGATAAAAATCCGTTTTTTGAAGTTTTCAAAGTTCCGAAAA
>NZ_JASOOK010000030.1:0-23517 GCF_030217725.1 Streptococcus sp. UMB1203
CCACTGGTTTTTACGATTTTTATCAGACTAACTTCCACTTGGATTAACGGTGGAAGTTAGTTTGGGAATTTAGCATTTTTTCTTCCATTTATATAAGAGTTGAAAGCGCTTAGCGCCTGTTTATATTGATGAAACAGGATTCAGTACTTATTTTTATCGAGAATATGGTCACTCATTAAAGGGATAGATCATATGTCTAAAAGAAGATATCAGAGGATTTCTTTGGTTGTAGCGCCTTCCTACTAGGAGAATTCTTATGAGAGGTACTTGTTTAAGCTTTGAAAATCGGACTTATACTCTTCGAAAATCTCTTCAAACCACGTCAGCTTCGCCTTGCCGTAGGTATATGTTACTGACTTCGTCAGTTCTATCTGTAACCTCAAAACACTGTTTTGAGTAGCCTGTGGCTAGCTTCCTAGTTTGCTATTTGATTTTCATTGAGTATTATCATCTGATGTTTATCAAACAATCTACCAATTAAGCTTCTTCGTCTTCTTTACGACGACGGCCTGCAAGACCAAGACCAAGTAATGCACTTGCGGCTGCTGCTACCATAGCTACAGTAGAATCTGCTGTACCTGTATTTGGTAATTCTTTAGCTGCTTTACGCGCATTTGCTTGTGCTGATGCTGTTTGACTAGCATTAGCTGGAGCTACAGCTGGTGTTTGGGCAGCTTGGTCATTAGCTGGCGTTGCATGATCAGTTGATGGAGAAACTTTCGCCATGAAGTCTTCGATACGTTTAACCATTGCATCCACTTCTGCTTGACTTGCATCTGCATTGGCAAATACTTTCTTAGCATCTGCTAATAAGTCATTCGCTTCTTTTGCAGTTTCTGCATCAAGCTTAGCTGATTCTTTGATGATCAATTCATCTAATTGACGAATAGCACCTTCTAACTTCGCTTTATCCACTTTTGCGTCAGTGTTAGTTGATCCGTTATTTCTGCCATAATCTGGAAGAGAAGTTTCTGGTTTAGACTCCCCACTTTGTGAAGCAACAACTCTAACCGGTACTTTTACAGTTATTTCTTTTCCATCTGCTAATCTTAACATTACTTTAGCAAACTTGTCACCTAATGTATTTGTATCCGGTAAATCTATGCTAATGACCGTAATACTCTCTGGTAAGTTTAGTTTAGCAATGATATCAGCTTGATGAATTGCTTTTCCACGTTCAACTGTTACTACTCCAGTAATAGATGATTGAATGAATGCTTCAAGGTCAAAAGATGGTCGTTCATAAACTAATGAATCTTGATCCATTTGGTATAGGAATGTACGTAAAGCTTTATCTAGTTCAGCTTCAGTTGTCGCTTTATCAATGGCATCTGTTGCATCTGTTGCTTCTTTAGCTACTTTGACTTTTTCTTCTGCCTTTTGTTCTGGCGTGAAGCTTGTACTAGCTTCAATAGCATCCGTCGCTGTTTTAGCAGCATCAGCAATTTCTTTTTTAGCAGCTTCTCTGTCAAGATCCTTTAACAATTCTACAGCTTTATCTAATTCTGCTTTTACTGCATCTACTTTTGCTTGTGCTGCTGTAACTTCTTCTTTAGTCGCATTATTTTCTTTTGCTAAAACTTTTTCAGCTTCAGTTTTTGCCGCTTCTAACTCTGTTGCTAGTTGAGCATATTTTTCATTATAGGCAGTAATACTATCTTGAGTTTTACCTTCTGTACTTGCTTTTGTTAGTTTTCCAGCATCTGCTTCTAATTTTGTTTTTTGCTCTTCTGTTGCTTTATCTACTAATTCAGCTCTTGCTATTTTTAATTCTGCTAATTTTTCATTTAATTCACTTGCAATAGTAGCTACTACATCTGGATCCGGATTATCTTGATTTAATATTTTTTGTGCCTCTGTTTGAGCATTGATTGCTTCTGTTTTTGCAAAATCATAAGAGGTTATAGAAGTTAGTGTCTTACCGATTCTTGGATCTGGATTTTCATTTATTAAATTTAATAATTTAGTATTTGCAGTATCTAATTTTGATTTATCAGTTCTTAACGCTTGTTGAGCCGCTAACACAGTCGTTACGATATCTTTATAGTCTTGAGTTTTCTTTAAATCTCCTGTCAATAATTTATTAACATTTTCTAATTGTGTTCTATAGTCATTGATAGTTGCTTCTGTTTTTCCTTTGGTATCTTTTTCTTCTGTTTCTTTTAACTTATTGTAAACTCTTTGTAAAAGTGCTTTAGCAACCCTACTTGTATCTTGCTCAAGAGTAAACCCTAGTCCTGAAATAGGTAAGGCATATTGCTTCCATGGAACTTGATATCCCATTCCTAGATTTGCATTATCTCCCGGGCTTATACGAACAGTGTACTCCGTAACATTAGGTTCCAAGACTATTCCTTTACTTGTAAATGTTCCCGTACTAGTACCCAATCTTCTTTTATTAGGATCTTGTTCTAATTTTTCATTTAATGTTTCTCTAGTAGGTAGTGAAGCCCTATTCGTATCGAAATATTGATCTCTTCCAATGATAGGTGCAACTACTTTTTTAGTTTCATCCTCTCTATTTTCATTAGGGCTAAATATTTGATCGTATATTGTTCTAGTAGTACCGGACTCATCTTTTGCGAATACTTCTACTCTATATTTTGCTTTCTTACCATCAATATCTCCTGTAAATCCTGTTTTAAAAGAAACAATAACATCAGATCCAGTAGACTTAGAATAAGCTTTGAATGTTTTTTCAATCCCTTTAAATTTAGCAAGCCCTATTCCTTTATTCGCGTAATGCCTTTCTGCCACATATACACTGCCATCATCTACAGCTTCTTCTTCAGTAGCTTTTGTTCTAACCTCTGCTAAAAATAAGGCATAATCTTTAGAACGATCAAAAGTACTCTCATTTAACCATGTCCGATACGGTCCATTCTGAACCAATACTGTGTTTACAGTTTCAATAGGAAATACTCCTTTGTCTGTTCTTCTTGCAATAGCAAAGACTCCTCCACTAGTGGCTTTCCAACCACCGAACTCATTAATATCTTTAACTTCTCCAGGAGCTATCTTTTGTAGTGCACCAACTTCGTTAATAGAAGTTATCTTTGTTTCATTAGTTATTTTTGTTGGTAAATTTATTAAACTATTCGCAACTTCTTTAAGATTGGCACTATCTCCCGGCAATGTATACGTTTGATTCGCATCTGGATCAGTATCTGTCGTTGTCCCATCTGTTCGGAATGGGTTGTTTCTGTCTAGGGCTTGTCCATTACGTGGATCATGTTGTCCTGAGTTTGCGATAGAGTTGGTTCCTGTAGCTTTATCAGTAGTGCTTGCTTTCTTACCGACAGTCGCTTTTCCTTCTGTGGTATCTAGTTTAGGACTTTCCACTTGCGCTTTAGGCTTATTACGTAAACCGCTGCTAGCTGTCATAAGAAGTTTTCTGTAAGCTTTTGTTAACTCGTCTTGACTTTTGGCTGTTGTTAGGGCAAGTTTTGCTAATTCTAAATGTTCTTTAAGGGTTGCGACACTTTCATCTGTCTTAGTCGCATAGCTACCTGAGGCTAATTTAGCATCAATTTCTGCTACGTAATCTTCCAGCTGTTTTTTATCCAGATCAGGTGTAGCTTTTTCTTCTGCTTCTTCTGTTACTGAAGCAGGAGATGATACTACTGGCGCTGGAGTCGCAGTAGTAGATGTTTCTTCTTGACCTTTCGGAGCAGTAGTCTCACTGCTACCAGAATTTCCATCCAACTGATTGACTACTGGAGTCGCCCCGTAGGTTCCATTCTGGACATCTGGGTCTTTCAGTGGCGAGCCTTGTCTTCCCTCATTAGTTGGAGTTACACCTTGCTCTGTGGCAGACACTGTCCCATTTCCTGGAAACATGAACAAGGCTGCTACTGCAACACTAGCAGCACCAAAACTAACCTTACGAATCGAAAACCGCAAGCGCTTTTCTCTATCTTCATTACCTTTATAAAACATATATCATTTTGCTCCTTTTCCGATAATTATCGGTTAATATACAATGGAAGGACAAATAAAAAGCCCCCCCTAAAATATTTATGCATATTTTAGACTGACTTAACTCATTATACTCCTTTTCATTTTATAAATCAAACATTGTGAACTTAGCTTGATATGATACGGTTTATGCATAACTTCTCAAAGTAACTTCCACTTACCTAACCGAAGTGGAAATTAGTCTAAAACGGATTTTTATGGTGGAATTAAGTCTGAGACGTTTGAGTTAGAAATGAGGTCTACTATGACAAAACATAAACACCTTACCCTTTCAGACCGCAATGATATCCAATTGGGCTTAGAGCGCGGTGAAACCTTCAAAGCTATCGGGCAACTTATTCTAATCATTTTGCTTACAAAAGCGATGAAATCAAGCATGATTAAAACCAGTGGAACTTACCCTGACACGGATTTCCACTGGTTTTTAGGATTTTTATCAGACTAACTTCCACTTGGATTAGCGGTGGAACTTAGTTTGGGAATTTACCATTTTTTCTTCCATTTATACAAGAGTTGAAAGCGTTCAATAGAACATTGCTTTTTTATTTTTCGAGTAAGCTAAGCGCTTCAGCATCTGCGATGATGGTTACATCAGAGTGATTTTGGAGGCTACTTGCAGGTAGGTTCTCAGTCACTGGGCCAGATACTGTTCCGGCAATGGCTTCTGCTTTCGACTCACCGTAAGCAAAGAGAATAATAGACTTGGCATCCAAAATGTTTTTAATCCCCATTGAAATAGCTTGGGTTGGGACGTCTTCAATCTTGTCAAAGAAGCGCGCATTGGCTTCAATAGTAGACTGGTCCAGTTCAACTAGATGCGTTTGACTGTCAAAAGGAGTACCAGGTTCATTAAATCCAATATGTCCATTGCGACCAATTCCCAAGATTTGTAAATCAACAGGATGGTCAGCCAAAATTTGATTGTAGCGTTCAACTTCAGCTTCAGCATGATCCTTAACACCACGAGGCAAAAAACTTTCTTTAAATGGTTTTTGGTTGAACAAGTTTTCTTGCATGAAGTAACGATAAGACTGTGGGTTGTCCCCATCTAGCCCTACATACTCATCAAGGTTGACACTGGTTAGATTTGAAAAATCAAGGTCACTCTCAACAATTTCCTTGTAAAATTCAAGTGGGCTGCTTCCTGTCGCAAGTCCTAGGGTTTGAGCTCCATTGGCCAATTTTTCCTTCAAAATCTCAAAAGCAACTTTTCCACCTTCGATTTGGTTTTCAACTTTAATAACTTTCATCTTTTCATCCTCCATTTCTGTCTATATTTATTATATGGTATAGACCAATTTTTGTCAAGTGAAAACGATTTATTTTCTAAAAAAGAGCGACTATACTTGAAACATGTTATAATGGATAGGATTAGAACTTAGAAAGAATGAACCGATATATGAATACAGCTGATTTTGATTTCCACTTACCCGAGGAATTGATTGCCCAAACGCCCCTTGAAAAACGTGATGCCTCTAAACTCCTCATTGTCAACCGTGAGACGGGAGAAATGCAGGACAAACACTTCCACTCTATTATTGATATGCTTGAACCTGGTGATGCCCTTGTCATGAACGACACCCGCGTTCTCCCTGCCCGACTCTATGGTCAAAAGGAAGAAACTGGAGGTCATGTGGAACTTCTCCTACTCAAAAACACTGCTGGAGATGAGTGGGAGGTTCTGGCTAAACCTGCCAAACGCCTCAAGGTCGGTACTCGTGTCAGCTTTGGTGATGGCCGTCTCAGCGCTGTCGTTACGGAAGAATTGACTCACGGGGGTCGCATTGTCCGCTTTGAATACCAAGGAATTTTCCTAGAAGTCTTGGAAAGTCTGGGAGAAATGCCGCTACCGCCTTATATCCATGAAAAATTGGATGACCGTGAACGCTATCAAACGGTCTACGCTAAAGAAAGTGGCTCTGCTGCAGCACCGACTGCTGGTCTTCACTTCACCAAAGAACTGCTGGCAGAAATCCAAGCTAAGGGTGTTCATCTAGTCTATCTAACTCTTCATGTCGGACTCGGAACATTTAGACCTGTCTCTGTGGACAATTTGGACGAACACGAAATGCACTCAGAATTCTACCAACTTTCTGAGGAAGCTGCTGCCACCCTTCGCTCTGTTAAGGAAAATGGTGGTCGCGTCATCGCTGTCGGAACCACTTCTATCCGCACCTTGGAGACTATTGGTTCCAAGTTTGAGGGGCAAATCCAAGCAGATTCTGGCTGGACCAATATCTTTATCAAACCTGGCTATAAATGGCAGGTCGTGGATGCCTTCTCAACCAACTTCCACCTGCCAAAATCAACTCTGGTTATGTTGGTTTCTGCCTTTGCAGGCCGTGAATTAGTCTTAGATGCCTACCACCATGCCATTCAAGAACACTACCGCTTCTTTAGTTTTGGCGATGCCATGTTTATCTATTAATTTTCATAATCAAAAAAGCGCATATTATCAAGGTTTTATAAAGCCTGATAGTATGCGTTTTGTAGTGGATAAGGAATTAGTCTTTTCTAAAGCTCGGATCTTTCAAACTCTGGACACTGGCATTGATAACCGCACCGACAATTAAAATCTTAGCGATAAGAATAAACCAAAACATCATGACCACCACGACGACGGAACTGAAAAAGCGCACGTCCACTAGGTGATTGACATAATTGTTGACATAGACTGAAAATATATTGAGCAGTAAGACCAGGGTCAACAAGACAAAGATACTACCTGGCAACACATAGCGAATCCGTCGTACCTTAACATTGGGCAGGAAATAGTAGAGCACGACCAAGATTGCAAAAATCAAGGCATAGACCAAGGGGCCTGTTAGATCTTGCAGATAATCAAAGAGAGGACTATCCGATTTCCAGTAGCTTTTGATAAGGTTGAGAAGCATGCGACCAAAGACACTGAGAAAGAGAGCTAAGGCAAAAAGGATTTGCAAGCCAAAACTGACTAGTAAACTCATCAATTGCTGGTAAATTAAACCTCTACTCTTAGCTACTCCGTAAGCTTTATTAAAGGCTTTCTGTAGGAAATTCATGGATTTTGAAAAGGTCCATAGGGCTGACAAAACCGCAAAACTCAATAAGCCCGTTGAAGGTTGGGTCAGCACTTCTGTAATAATCTTTGCCACCACATCATACATGGTATCGGGCAAAAATTCATTGACAACCTTTAAAAAATTGGAAACTGGAATCTGAAAATAAGGGAGGATATTGACCACCACCAAAAGTAGGGGAAATATCGAGATCAACCAATAGTAGGCTACTGCGACACTGGTCAACTCACTATCTGATGCTTGATAATAATGCAAAAAGGCTTTTAATAAAGGCTTGTCTATCAGCTCTTTCCACCACTTTTTCATGTCACACTCCTTCACTTATAATCTTGATTAATTTCTTCTTACCAATTCCATCATATCATAAGGTAGGGTATTGGCAGCTTCCTTCAAGGAATAGTTCTCTAAGTTATTGACATTTTGTCGTAACTTCTTAGCATATTTGGTCGTAATTAACCGTTTTTCTTCATATTCAAAAATCAACTTGCGCTCTAGGTAATAGCCTCTCAGCATTTCATCAATATTATTAGGTTTAACACGATTGATAACCCGTTCGACAAAGGCACCACTGGTGATAATAGCAGTTTCTCGGAGACGAGAATCCTGCATGAAACTGATTAAAGAACTCTTATAAACCCCTTTAAGGTTTTCCAAACTTTCGATAATTATCTCTGTATTTTCTAGATAGAGCTCTGCAATTTGGTCATAGTCAAGGGCTCTGAGTTTCTGTGATTCTTCATTTTTCCAACTGCGGAAAGTCTTGCCAAGAGTAAAGGCTTCATGAAGGAGAAAACGTAAAATCCGCAAGGAAACAAGGAAATAATAGGTCAATCGTGAAGCAAACTTGCGATTGATACTTTGTTCCATGCTTTTCAAATAACGTTGGTAAACTCGATAAGCACGTTCACTCATCTTTCCTTCTTCGTAGGCTTGTTCTAAACCATCACTTTCAATACTGAGGATAAGAAGCTTCAAGGCCTCCCAGTCTTCTTGAGCCCCCTTATTTTCTTGACTCAGGATCAGATTTTCAATACGTCCATGATAATTATCAATAGCCGCATAGAGAGGAAGTTTATTTCTGGTGTCCTCCAACTCTTTTTCCAACTCTAGAGTTACTTCATTCAAAATAGCGATATGCATGAGATGGTCCTTGCTTTCTTCCTGTTTATCAGAAAGATGAGGCAAGACCAAGAGACCGGTTAAAAAGCTTACAAGCATCACACCTGCGACAAAGAAAAGCAAGAGAGGATATTCCTGTTCTAAATCACTTGGTATCAGAAGAATCGTAGCAATCGACACTGTTCCCTTGACACCTGAGAAGGTCAAAAGAAGCATGTCCTTTATATACTTATTTAACTTTTTCTTGAGACGTCTGGTTCTATAAGCATAGTATCCATAGATCATGACAAAACGAATGGCAAAGAGTACAAAGGTAAGGGCGATAAGAGATCCCAGCAAGAGAAGGGGATTATAGATTGGATTGGTCAAGATAGGTTCTGCTATCATTTCCAGCTCCATCCCTAAAATCACAAAGACAGAACCGTTGAGCATAAAGTTCACTGTATGCCAGACCGTCTCGGTCACCGTATCCACTTGGGCTTCGAGGAGCGTAATTTTCTTAAAACGGCTTGCCTTTAAAATCCCAGCAACTACAACGGCAATAATCCCTGAAACGTGGACTTCTTCTGCCAGGAAGAAGGTTACCAAGGGCAAACTCAATTCTAATAAAAGTTCGCTGGCAATATCCGTTGCGCGTACACTCAGCAAGAAACTATGAAGGAAACGGTTGGTCATGGCTGTTAAAAATCCAATTAAAAAACCGCCTAGGATTGAAAAGATGAGCGAACTACTAGCTTGCCCAAGGGAAAAGGCTCCAGTTGTCCAAGCTGTCAAGGCCACCTGAAAGGCAACCAATCCAGAAGCATCATTCAAGAGTCCTTCACCTTTAAGAATATTGGAAACGCGCTTAGGAAAGCTAAAGCGCTCCGAAAGAGAGGCAAAGGCCACCAAGTCCGTAGGGCCAAGGGCTGCCCCAACAGCCAAGCAAGCCGCCAAGGGAAGGCTGAACCAAAGAAGGTGGGCCAAGGCACCCAAACTCAGGGTCGAGATGAAAATCACTGGAAATATGAGATAAACAATGATTCGCCAGTGTTTTAAAATAGCCGTAATATCTGCTTCCTCCGACTCTCGGAAAAGCAAGGGCCCGATAACCAGAGCCAAAAACAACTCCGTATTGAGGTGAAAGTCGGTATTGGGTAAAAAGAGACCAATCACAATTCCCAACAGAATTTGCACCAAAGGAAGAGGCAAAAAGGGCAGGAGCTTATTGGTTGTACTTGAGACAATCAAAACCAGTAAAAATAGGATTAAGTAAATCAGTAATTCCACGCACATCCTCCTTAATCTTTTTTACAGCAGGATTCAAATATCTCCTTCTGCTCTTTGATTTTTTGGTCAATCTTGGAACAGTCTTTGTGTTCAATTTTTCTCTGGCACCGTTCCATCTCAAGAGCAACTAATTTTTTCTTGATTTTAAGCATTTTTTTGCTCATATGCGCTTGGTCTAGTACTCCCACCGCTCGTTCGTGGTGGGTTGATTCAACAAAATTCTGGCGCATAGCATCCAGCTTTTCACGTAGGTATTGTTTATCCATGTCTATATCTCTCTAATTTTTCAATCATCACTAAAAATGGTGGGTTGTTGACTTGATTCAGGGTTCGGTAAATGACAGCTGTGTACTCTTGTTGGCTCAACTGGCTAACAAAATCCAAGACAGCATCTTTCTCGAGGTCGCCTCCTTCATGCCCATAGTAGATCATGATAGCAATTCGTCCACCTTTGACAAGTAAGCCACACAGCTTTTCTAATGCTTCAATCGTTGTCTGAGGTCTGGTGATGACAGACTTGTCAGCTGACGGTAGATAGCCCAGATTAAAAATCCCTGCCTTGGCTTCTGTCACAAACTGGTCCAGTGTCTCATGACCTTGCAAGATTAACTGGGCATTTGTCATTCCAGCCTGGTCCAAACGCTCTTGCGTCTTTTCCAAGGCTTGCTCCTGAATATCAAAAGCATAGACTTTCTGGGCTAGCTTGGCTAGAAAAAGCGTGTCATGACCATTTCCCATGGTCGCATCCACTACGATATCATCCTGAGTTACAACCTCAGCCAAAAAATCATGTGCCATCTCAAGTGGTCTTTTCATTTTCAAACTCCTGTTTTACAGCCTTGCACCCCTGAACGCTTCCACGACGTCGCATCTCCATCTCAATGCTGTTGAGGACTTCCCATTTATTGAGACTCCACATAGGCCCAATCAGCATATCCCTAGGTGCATCTCCTGTAATTCGATGAATGACGATATGTTTGGGAATGATTTCCAGTTGGTCACAGATGACCTTAACATATTCGTCCTGGCTCATCAATTGCAAACGTCCCTCGTGGTAATCTCGTTGCATACGTGTATTGGTCATAAGGTGAAGCAAATGCAGTTTAATCCCTTGAATATCATTGTCCGTGACACAGCGGCGGACATTTTCAATCATCATCTCATGGGTTTCACCAGGAAGTCCATTGATCAGATGGGAAACAATCTCAATTTTTGGATACTTTCTCAAACGCTTGACCGTTTCCACGTACAATTCATAGGAGTGGGCACGATTAATCAGGTCAGAGGTTGTTTCATAAGTGGTCTGCAAGCCCAATTCAACCGTCACATGCATTCGCTCCGATAACTCAGCCAAATATTCGATGGTTTCGTCTGGTAAACAGTCTGGACGCGTTCCAATATTGATTCCTACTACACCTGGCTCGTTGATAGCCTGTTCATAACGTTCTCGAATCACTTCCACCTTTTCATGGGTATTGGTAAAATTTTGAAAATAGACCAGATACTTCTGCACATCCGGCCACTTACGGTGCATAAAGTCAATTTCCTTATAAAATTGCTCACGGATAGGTGCGTCCGGTGCTACGATAGCATCTCCAGAACCTGAAACCGTACAAAAAGTACAGCCTCCATGAGCCACAGTCCCATCACGATTGGGACAGTCAAACCCCGCATCAATAGGGACTTTAAAGGTCTTTTCTCCAAAGAGTTTTCGATAATAATCATTCAAGGTATTATAAGATTTCATAACTTTCATTATAACAAAAATCACCCACAATCTCAAAAGCCTGACTTTCCTATAAATTCCTCTGTTTCTCGTTTCCATTAGCGATTTTTTATGATACAATATGGATATGATTTTAATGAAATTAGCATCTATTTTATTATTGATACTGACTTTAGTAGTCTGCATTATCATAACCAAACTTTTTAGATTAAAAAAACTAGGACGAAACTTTGCGGATTTGGCTTTTCCAGTCTTGGTATTTGAGTATTACCTAATCACAGCTAAAACCTTTACCCATAATTTCCTCCCTAGACTAGGCCTAGCCCTCTCACTCCTAGCCATTATTCTCGTTTTTTTCTTCCTTCTGAAAAAACGCAGCTTTTACTATCCTAAATTCATCAAATTCTTCTGGCGTGCAGGATTCTTAGTGACCCTTGTCATGTATATCGAGATGATTGTTGAATTGATGGCTCAGAAATAAAAAACTAAATCGAAAACACCTCAATCAAACTAAATACAGTGATTGAAGTGTTTTTTCTTTATATCTTTTTTAATAATTCTTATACTCAATGAAAATCAAAAAGAAAACTAGGAAGCTAGCCACAGACAGTACTCGAGTACGGCAAGGCGAAGCTGACTTAGTTTGAAGAGATTTTCGAAGAGTATTATTTTCCTTCTTTATCAGGAAAGATAAATCCAATACCAATGCAAGCTAGAACACCTGCTCCAATTACCAAACCACTTGAAATTGGCAAAAGTTCCAAAATTGCATTGGCAATAATAAAGGCAATAATCAAACACATCAGACTAGCCTTGTAGTCTTTTTTCAAAAGATTCTCTAGAGTGAAAAAGAGGAACAAGCCTACTGGAATCAATGACCAAAGGTTAACATTCAAACTTGGCCATCCAACAGAAGCAAAATACAATACTATCGCTGCTGCTACTAAAAATACAATCCCCAATAATTTTTTCATTTTGATCTCCAATTTCTTTTTTAGGAACTTGAGTTGTCTAATACTGCCCCCCTCACGTCCTTTACACAAATCATTATAGCAGAGCCCAGTTTCAAGAACAAGCTCTGTTGCCTATCTGGTCTCTATCTCGGTCTAAGTGGTTGAATAGTTAAGATAAAATAAGGAAACAGGGGAAAACTATCTTCCAAATAAAAAGGAATTAAGCAACCAAACGCTACTTAATTCCTTAAAATTATCTCATCTCAGTACATAAACCATTTTTTCATCTATAGCTTTTGTCTTCATCTTAATCTTTTTTCTTCAATCCAAGAAATACACCTACAGTAAACATTATTCCAGCAATGAATGGTGTAAAACCTTCTCTAACTGTTCCGGTTTTTGGCAATCTATCAGAATTGTTAGTATCCGATTTACTATCGATATTGGTATGTTTATTAGCTATAGTCTCTGGTTCATTAAGATAAACTTCCTTCTTATTTTCAAAGTTTTTATCATTTTTATCAGGAACTGTAGCTGTAACATCCTTAGTTGAATCAGATCTTTGACTTTCATCTAATTGACTATAATTTACTTGTACAGGAACTGTAGTTTTGACATCTTTAGTCGAATCAGATTTTTGTGAATGATTTGCTCTTTGTAAGTCCTCTTTTCTATGACTTTGATTTAATTGGCTATGGCTTACCTGTTTGTTATCTTTCTTTTTCGATTCATCAAAAGTAGGTTTATTTTCCTCCTCCTTTTTCTCCTCTATTTTCTTGAATAGAGGTTTTATAAGGGTATCTTTTGACACATTAATAACATAACCTGCATCTTTTTTCCCTTCGACACCAGAAATTTCCCAGCCATCAAATTGATAGCCTTTTTCTAATTCACCCTTATAGACAGGTAAAATGAAATCTTCTTCCGACACTATCGTTGAACTCATTTCTTTTCCATTTTGAATGGTCACAGTTACCATCTGAGGTTTTAGTTCGCTCACCTCTCCCGTATCTTTGTTTAAAATGAATTCTTTTACAGTTGTATTTCTTGCAAAATCTTTTACAAGAATCTTAATGTTTAGTGTCTTATCTGTTAGTTGTTTAATATCATCAAATGATTTGTATTCTTTTCCATTTACATAAATATGTTTGTCTTGAATCTCACCATCGAATCCATTATTTCTTTTATCATTGATGTTAAAGACTACAGATTTTCCATCAGCATATTCAATACTAGTATTTCCCTTAGGATCAATGTTTACTTCTGGTTTAACATTATCATATAAAAATTGATAGTGTACTCCAACCGCTTTCGCATTCAAATCGCTATAGCCAGTTTGAAGATAAACATTTCCATCCATATCTGTTACCTTATCTGGGAATCCGTTTGCTTTATAGTCTTTCATTCCCCAGTCCATGATGTCACCGTCTTTAACATTAAGCTTAATGTTAAAATCTCTAGTGTTATCAATGTGTAAATCTCCGTAGATTAAATAATTATCTACAACCGATTCATTAACTCTCAACTCCCAGTTAAAACCACCCTTATCAGAAATCTTACCTCTTAAATAAAATTCTGGATTTCGTACATAAATTTTATTAGATTTAGATGGATTAAAGTAGTTCTTGTCCATTGAAAGGTTTACTGGTTTTGCATCAATAAATAACGTAGAACCATCTTCTTTTATAGCTTCTATATTGGATTTATCCTCCCCAGTGTACTCTTTACCATCCTTACCAAATAATACAAGTTTAGAAGGATCTGTTACAAGATTTCCATCTTTATCGATTGCCTCCCCTTTATCATTCATTTTAAAGGTAAACACTTGATATCTTACAATGTTAAAGCCGTCCAAAGCCGACATTAATACAGCTTGAGTACTTCTTCCATCTTCAACATTTCTACTATCAGTATAAATTATTTTTTCTGAAAGGACTCTTAGATTAGGATTGGTCTTTTGTATTTTTGCTATATCTTCCTTGCTATAGACTCCATTTCCTTCTAACATATCCGTTTTTCCAGGATTATAGGTAGTCACTTTTAGTGCATAGCCTTTTCTTAGAATGATGTTGTCTTTTAACAGATATTGTTGTTTTTCTGAATCAGAATAGATTTTACCAGATTCCATTTCCGTTAAATTGTTTGGTTTGTTTTTTGAAAGATCTCCTTCTCCTAATTCTATTACATTCCCATAACTTGATGCATACGGATATTCTGCTTTAGTTTCCTTATTTTTATCAGGCATTCTAATTTTAGTTTCAGCTTTTATCTGATCATCATCTTTAACAAAGAATCTCATATCTCCTGCAAAAGCTAATCCATCCACAATATCATTAATATTAGCGTATAAATCAAATGTCATCGTTTTTGAGTGGGAATCATACTTAGTCGTTTTGATTTCTATAGATTTATAGTTATTGCCATAATATACCTTGGCATTTTTAGAAACATTACTGATTTTTCCAAGAATTTCAAAGTGTCCATCTTTAGACGGGCTTAGAACACCATAAATTTTTGATTTGATTTCGTCAAGTTTTTCAGTTTCATATTCTAAGGCGCTACCATCGTCATAAGCAATGATATTTCCCTTATCATCGTATTTATAATCGTATTCCTCTGTTCTCTTACCAGTTTCACTTGTAAAGTCATCAACTTCTCTAAATTTCTTTTTAATGAGTTTCTTTAAGTCTTTGCTTTCAAAATCTCTAATTGTTGAAATAGTTTTATGAATAGTCAAGCTAGATTTTTCTTCGATAGACTCTTCATTGTCTTGATGATTTTCTTCCTCAGTTGTATCTTTTTTAAGACTATCCTCTTTTCTATTTTCTAAATTTTTAAATTTAGATTCGGCAATCTCGCCAAGCTTTTGGTAGTTAGATGAATCTTGATCAGGATCTACTAGATAGTAGGAAATCATCCCCTTTTCATCAGCATGATTAGCAAATTTAATTCTATGAATCTTTGTGAAATTGCTAGAGCCATCTAATGCAATGACTTCAATGATTTTTCCTCTTAAATCTCCTGCACCATTAATTTCATAAATGGTATTTCCGTCTTTGTCAAGTTTTCTATTTCTTCCTTGACCCTCACCTGCATAAGTTACTTCAAGATTTTTCTCAACCTCTCCATCTTCATTAACAAGAGCGGCGCCAGCATACCAAACTTCGTTTGCAATCTCGTCAAATTTTTCAGGATGTTCTTTTTGATCTCTCGCAAATAGCGTTTCATTCTTATACTGATCTTTTACCTTATGATAAGTATCCTTTGTAATCAACTTAATTTTTTCAGGATTTGAAAAATCAACCGAAACAATCTTAGGGGCTGTGTTATCAATTTTTACAGGAATATAGGAAACCTGCCATGGATAATCTTTAGTTAATCTATATTTAAATTTATAGAAATATTGACCTTCCGCAATCGGTTCAAATTGACCTCTTATCTTAGTAGCAGGATCTTGGTTATCCTTACTTTCTGGTGCATTTTCTTCTCGACCTCTAGGGTTATAGATGAGTCCATCCCACTTCAAATCACCCCAAACTTTTAGTTTAGAAGATTTGATTCCCTTTGCATCATTTCTCTTAGAGTTTAAAATTCCTTTAATAAAGTGTTCTCTCGAAATGACTTTTAAGTCTATTTGATTTTCTCCCTCTTTATTTGTATTTACTATTGAAATCATTCCTTCTTCTGCACTTCTTAATACAAGTGGAGAAGGTGTTAATCCTCTCTCAAGTTGAGCATCTTGAGGATTTCCATTTGAATCTAAAGGATAAATTTTAGCAATGTTAGAACCACTTGATGATGGTGCGTTGATCCCTTCGTTATTGAAAGCAAATAATTCTGGATTTTGATCTAGAGATGTTGTATTTTTATCTTTTCTATTTTGTATAACTCCTGCTGGGTTAAATTTATCTATACCATGTTCTCCACCAATTCCCTTATTTAAGGTTCCTGGAATTTTTGGTTTACCATCATCATCATAACCTTCCATTGTTTTTGATTTTGATCCTTCTTCCCAGGCCCATTTATCAAGGATTGGTTCTTTATTCCAATCCCCAGCAAATCCCATTAGAGGCATCGATAAAGAAGGTTGGAAATTTGTTTTCTTCCCGTTGGAGTTTAGAGCTTCCATTTCTTCCACTGACTCAAAATGAATAAATGATTCTACAAATTTATTTTTATTTTTAGCCTCTCCAACGTTTATAACCGCATTTAAATCAAAGCTAGAGTTTGGGCTTATAGTGAAAGTGTCATGCTCAAATGTGATATTTGCTCCTTTGATTTTTTCTGGGTGAATTTCTGGAACAATTTGCTTCCCATCTGGGGATTTTTCGTCTTTATATGTTTCATCCAGTTTTAGTCTATCAGTTAGAGAATCTGTAGTTATAGCTGATGCTGAAACTTTAAAGGTCAAAGGTCTGTTTGATGTATTGTGAAGCTTAATTGTAAAGTATTTTTTATCTCCTTTTATTTCTTTAAGAGAAATAGAACCATAAGAGTTTACCAAACCTTTAGAATCCTTGTTTTTGAAAGTCGCTACGACTTCATTTCTCAAAGCATTGGCCACATTAATTAGACCTGCTCCCTGCTGTCTAGGTGATGCAAAGTATTGGCTTTTTTCTTTCCAAGAAGTCGCATCCATCATAGGTCTTGCAGTATTTTGTAGGGCTATTTTTGTAAGACTCGTAAGGTCTATTTTGTCATCTCCCTCAAGATTTTTCAATACAGGTCTTTCAAGCATTTCCTTTAACTTTGGTCTGATCAAAACAGTAGAAGCTGCCACGATTGGAGTTGCCATACTAGTTCCTGACATATAGCCATAAGTTGATTTCCCATTAATGACATTGAGAGTGGATTTAATATTTTTACCTGGCGCTGAGACATCAGGCTTTAAAAGCAAATCTGTTCTCGGTCCCCAAGATGTAGATCCTGCTGGAACTATGACATCTTCTTTATACAATTCTTTGTCTGTGTCAGGTGCAAACTTAAAGTCAATCTCTTTTTCGTCACCTACATTCGGTTTATTAGAATTATAGCTTGCCATATCGATTGGATAGTATTGCTCCAATTTATCTTTGAAATCTTCCTTATTATTTCTTTTAACTTCAGTTTTTTTATCAGGACTAATCATGTTCCATAGCTTTACACCATCATCTCCTGAAATTGAAAATACTTGACTAGTAGTTCCTTCATCCTCCTCATATCCCATAGCTGGAAGCTCTGTCCAATTATCTCTATTGTAGTAATTGACAGTATTTACAACCATAATGCCACGTGCGCCCTTATCCGTAGCTCTTTTAAAAGCATCTTTTAAATCCTTGGTATAAATTCTATCCATTACTGCAATTTTGCCCTTAAGATCCAATCCTATCAAATCTTGATCTTGACCTTTGCCTATATATACAAATTTCAATTTATCAGGAGCTTTTGAACCATCTTCATTTGTTGTGATTTTATTCTTATCGAAAAAGGCCCCTATATTTCTGTATTTAAAACTTTCTCCACCTATGTTGACTTTATCAAACTCAACTGTTTGATTTTTAGCAGATGCGACCGCTATCGCATCTTCATGTGCTGCAGTTCGCGTTACATTTCCAGTGTCGGTCATTTTCAGATTATTATTTGCTACTAAATCCCATGAAGAACTTGAAGCAGAAGTCGCATAGTTACCCGTAGCTACAACCATTGGAATGCCTGCTTTTCTTAACGCTCTAATAGCTTCCCAATATTTCTCACCTACAAGACCTGTTCCTGTAAAACCAGATGATACCGAAACAACATCAACGTTGTGTTTGATGGAATCTTCAATAGCATGAAACATTGTTTCATCTCCTGCGAAGCCAGATCCTGCGTCAGAGTACATTTTATAAGAGAAGATCTGTGCATTAGGAGCAATTCCATCTATTCCGTTAAAGTTTTTAATATCTTTTTCAGTATCATTTCCCGCAAGAATCCCTGCAATATGCATCCCATGTGGATCAAAATAATCGCTTCCATCATCAGCTTTTTCTACAGTAATTTTACCACCATTATAATAATTGAAAGCATGAGGGATTTTATCACTCAACCAGAAATTTTTATCAGTACCTTTTAAGTCTTCTTTTTTGAATCTCATTGAGCCTTTAGCATCATCATCAATCCTCATGGCCTTATGCCTATAATCTGTCCCGGTATCGATATTTGAAATGACCATACCCCGACCATCAAAATTTTTACCAAATGGAGCATTGATAGACTTTAGGTAATCAATTGCCTCTTCAACTCCAATTTCCTTTCTAGCATGATTCATCATTGGTTGGACTTTTTGTGATCGTTCAATCGATGAAATACCTTCTATTAGTTTAATTTTGTCCAGATTATCTGGAGTTGTTTCTATTGCAACACCATTAAAAACCGTATCATAAGTATATAAAACTTTTGTATCCTTAAGATTTGATAATTCCTTGATTGCTTTTTCTCCAGATTCTTTATCTTTAAATTCAGCAATATAGACAAGTTTATCCTCTTTTTTGGGACTTTCTGGGTCTTTCCTTGCAGACGAGTCCGCTTTATCTTCTTGGGATTGATTGGAATTTTCTTCTTTGATTTTTTCTTCATTGCTAGTTTTGTTATCTATCACAGATTCTTTACTAACAACTTCTTTTTCCTCAATAACCGTTGTTTTCTTCTCTTCAATATCCTTTGAAGTTTCTATAGCATTATGAATATTTTCATCTCTCTCTTTATTCTCTGTTTCCTTCTCTACTACTACTTTTTCTTTATCAGAGATATTTAAAGTATCTTCAGAACTAGGTGTATCTGCTAGGATTACCTCATTAGGGACATATGCTGCTAAAATAACTGCAGCTGTGGTTAATGACAATACTGTACTTTTTTTCATTTTAATTCCTTACATATTTATTTAACTTCCAATAGATAGAAAACTTTAACTTTGCTAGCCTTTGTTATAAAAAGTTTTACTAAGTATCATCTAGGAAATAGAGTAGTACATTTATATATAATTGTTAGCTCTCTGAAAAATAGTATATCAATTAAAAAAATTTAAGTCAAGAAAAATTAACATGCATTAATTTTTTTTTTAACACACATTAAAAATATAGAGTCAAAAACTTTCGTAGTTAGCTGGGGTACATTATCAGAACATTCACACCATCAAAAATAGTAGCAATCAAATTAAAGCACTAGCAACATCACAAAGTCAAATATCATTGATGAAATATCAGCGCTATTAAACAATATAAATAACCGCTAAGAATAAGACTTAACGGTTATCTTCTACATATCTAACTTTTCAAATCCTCAGTCATATGTTCACCTGTGACCTAGACTTTACGACTCTCTTGCTCTACCAACTGAGCTAAATCGGCGATTACACATACAGTATAGCACTCTGAGAATAGGTGTCAAGAAATTTTCATCTCTATTAAAAAAAGCCTGTCCTGAGACAAGGCTTTGATAACATCTATGCTAAGAACCCGCACTTTCGTAGGCATCTAAACCCCTATCCCAAAGTTTAAGGGAAATGACAAAGAAGACAAGGGAAATCAACATCAAACCTCCGATGTTAAAGAACACATCCTTGTCCTGTAAGAAATAGCTAGCAGGATAATAGGCCGTAAAGGCAAATGGCACGATAAAGCTAATCAACCATCGAAGGAGCGAATTGTAAATCGAAATCGGGTACTTGGCAAAGTCATTGAACATATAGAAGATGTAAATCATTGCTCCTGACTGCTTGGTCCAAAAAGCGATACTGGCAGTCGCTATTTTCAAGGAAGTATAGATCAAGGTCGCAAAAGGAATACAGACTAGGAAAATCAGGAATTTTGAAAGAGTCCAAGTAATGCTAGTCACCGTTGTCGCTAGTAAGATTCCACCGACCAAAAGTTCACCCAAGGCATCAATCTGAAAGGTCTCAACGAGGATGTGAAAGAGAGGATTGATAGGACGAGTCAGATACTTGTCAAACTCCCCTTTTCGAACTAGTCGTTGACCTAAAGCCCAGAGATTGTCAAAAAAGAGATGATCTAATCCCTTTGGAATTAAGGAAAATCCATAGATAAAGGCAATCTCTTGAAAGGTCCAACCTTCTAGCGAAGGGATGTGTTGAAAGAGTACATTAAGAAACAAGAGATTCAAGCCTTGAGTCAGAAATACTCCCAGAACACCAACTACAAAATCCACCTTGTATTCCATGATTTGCTTGATGTATTGTCTGATAAAAATCAGATGCATGCGTTGATATTTTTTCATACTAACCTCCTTGAATGGTAATAAAGGACTGGACTCGTTTCCAAATCAACTGAGACAAGCCCACCATCACTAAGAGCCAGAAAAACTGCAAAGCGAGCGCCTGAAGAATCTGATTGGTATCGTATTTCCCAACGATAATCATGACCGGAGTGTAAATCAAGGATGAAAAAGGCAGGAAGGACAGAATATCTGAAACAACCTTTGGAAAGAAAGCCAAGGGAATCAAACTTCCAGACATAAAGGCCACTATGGAAGTCTTGAGTAGATTGGAACCCCAAAGATTTTTAAATACAAAGGCAGAAAAACCAAAGCAGATATTAAAGAAAAAGTTGATCAGGTAGGCTAGCGTTAAGCTAAAAAGATAAAGGACAGTTAATCCCAGCACTTCTACCATCCCTTGCCCAGATAAGATTTTCATTAACACGATGACACTTAAAAATGGAAGGCCAACAGAAATAAAAATCAACCACTTGGACCCAAGCTCAGTAAAGAGGTAAGAAGCCGCAAAATGCACTGGTCTCAACAAGCGCATGATAATAGAGCCATCCTTGACCTCCTCCCCAATCATAAAGGACGAATCGGATCTAGTCAGAAGATTGGTCACAAAACTCATAATGATGTAGAGGGTGATATCTGCCATACTAAAGCCCTGAATCAAGGACTCTTGCGAAGAATCAAAGACAGCCTTCCAGAGATAAAAAGCCACAAAAGCACCCATGACATCGCCGATCCGATAGAGAATAAAGTTGACTCGATAGGTAATCAATTCCTGAACACCTGCATTGATAAAGGGTTTATAACGTCTCCACAATTTGATCATCTTAGAGCTCCTTTCGATAGAAGCGGCGGATAATATCTTCAATATCCGTATCCACCATCTTCAAATCGCGGATTTCAAAATCAGATAGGGTTTGCTTGATAATATCAGCTGATTGGTAGCGAGAACTATCGAATTCAATGTTGAGGCTATTCCCCTGTCTATCAATAATCATATCAGGTAGACCTTCATAGTGAGAAACGAGATGACTTTGACCTGGTAGCAGTTCAAAGGAAAGCGTCTTCATCTTGCCAAAGGTTTCCTTGAGCTGACTAACCGTTCCATCAAAAATCTCCTGCCCCTTGTCAATCATAAAAATCCGATCACAAAGTTGCTCAATGTCGCTCAGGTCGTGAGTGGTCAAGAGAATGGTTGTTTTTTCCTCTTGATTGATCTGAGTAATAGCTCGACGAATATTATCCTTGACCGAAACGTCCAAACCAATGGTCGGCTCATCTAAAAAGAGTACCTTGGGATTGTGAAGCAAGGAAGCTGCAATATCCGCCCGCATCCGTTGTCCCAGCGAAAGAGTTCTCACGGGATCCTTGATAAATTCCTTCAAATCCAAGACTTCATTCAAAAAATCCATGCGCTTATGGAAGAGCGAATCTGGCACATCGTAAATCTCTTTCAAGACCGTGTAGGTCTCTTGTAGCGCCAAATCCCACCATAGCTGGGTACGTTGCCCAAAGACCACTCCAATATCCTTGACATAGTCTTGACGATCGTCCTGGGGAATCTTGCCATTAATCCGACAAAAACCAGATGTCGGTTTCAAAATCCCAGTCAGCATTTTAATGGTTGTCGACTTCCCTGCACCATTTGCCCCAATGAAGCCTAAAATCTGCCCCTTGGGAACCTCAAAAGTCAAATCCTTGACCGCTTCAAAGGTCTGCTTTTCAGGATGAATAAAGGAGCGAAACGCCCCCTTCAATCCCGGTTCCTTAACAGTCTTCACAAAATTTTTCTGAAGATGTTCCACTTCTATCATTGCCATAAATCTCTCCCTAGCGCAAGGAATAGCAACATTGTATTTTTGACTACAAATATTCTAAAGCCTTACTTTCTACACCTTTTATTATTACAGAATGCTTTATACCAACCTATTATAGTCCAATAAAAACTAGAATGCAAGCGTTTGCCTAAAGTTTATGAAATTGAAAATTTTTCTCTTAAAATGGTATTTTTAGATCAAAATTCTAGCTTAATAGTCTCCTTAAAATACACAAAAAACCCACCCAATGGGCAGGTTTCATCTATATTGTTAAGCTAGATTATGCTTTACCTTCTGAACCGAATACGTCGATACGTTCTTCAACTGATGCTTGGATAGCTTTTACACCGTCAGCCAAGAATTTACGTGGGTCGAAGAGTTTTTTCTTGTCGTATTCTGCTTCGTTTGCTTCGTAGTCACGAGCAAATTTACGAGTTGCGTTAGCGAATGCGATTTGGCATTCAGTGTTAACATTAACTTTCGCAACACCAAGTTTGATAGCTGCTTGGATTTGCTCATCAGGAATACCTGATCCACCGTGCAATACGATTGGGAATCCTGGTACAGCTTCAGTCAATTTTTGCAAGTGGTCAAGGTGAAGACCTTTCCAGTTTGCTGGGTAAGGACCGTGGATGTTACCGATACCAGCTGCCAAGAAGTCGATACCAGTTTCAACCATTGCTTTAGCGTCTTCGATTGGAGCCAATTCACCATCACCGATGATTCCGTCTTCTTCACCACCGATAGTACCAACTTCAGCTTCTACTGATACACCATTTGCATGTGCAAATTCTACAACTTTACGAGCTTTTTCAAGGTTTTCTTCAACTGGAAGGTGTGAACCGTCAAACATAACTGAAGTATAACCAACTCGAATACACTCAAGTGCATCTTCGTAGTGACCGTGGTCAAGGTGGATAGCTACTGGTACAGTGATACCCATTGATTCAACAAGGTTAGCGATCAAGTTGCGAGCAACTTTGTAACCACCCATGTATTTAGCAGCACCCATTGAAGTTTGGATCAAAACTGGAGCTTTTTTAGCTTCTGCTGCACGCAAGATAGCTTGAGTCCACTCAAGGTTGTTTGTGTTAAATCCACCAACTGCATAACCATTGTCACGAGCTGCTTGGACAAATTTTTCTGCTGAAACGATTGCCATTTTATCAGGCCTCCTGTATATTTTTATGGGTCATCCCATTTACATTGTTCATTTTATCACTTTTTGACAAAAAAATCTAGTTTTTCCCGTAGTTTCCATTGAATTTCTTCTAGCGGTAACTTCTCAAAGTAACTTCCACTTGCCTGACCAAAGTGGAAATTAGTCTAAAACGGATTTTTATGGTGGAATT
>NZ_JASOOK010000031.1:0-22358 GCF_030217725.1 Streptococcus sp. UMB1203
TCAAAAAAGAAAGGACGAAATTTGTCCTTTCTCGGTTTTAGCTTTTATTCAACCCACTACAGTTGACAAAGAGCCTAAAATCTTAGCGCCAAAAAGATTCCTATCCTAGCTTACTTGCCTAACTAATCTATAAACATCGAAAAAGACTGGTTGCCCAGCCTTCCCCATAATTTTAGTCCTTTTTCAAACTTCCTGCACGAGTTTGAGTTCCTGCATAGGCAAGCAAGAGAAGAGTTCCTGCAATAGCTACAGATACACCATTAGCAATTCCCGCAACAATTCCTTGTGCAAATACTTTTTCTGCCGCTTCTTGATAAATCACAACATCTCCAAGTGGTGCCAAGACACCCCAAACAAGGGCATTTGCAAGTAGTTGAATGAGGTTAAAAATAAGAATATCTTTCCAGTCAAAGACACCATTGATCACGCGAACGTACTTTCTAAATAGCCCCACAGCTAGACCAAAGAGGCCGCTAGCGATAATCCAAGTCCACCACAGACCATATCCAGCAAGAGAGTCCTTGATTGCATGACCAATCACCCCGACAAGCAAACCGATAATCGGTCCAAAAATAATAGAAAGTAGCGCTTGTACCGCATACTGAAGCTGGATGCTTGTATTTGGAACAGGGGTCGGAATGTTGATCATCCCGATGACGACAAAGAGGGCCGCGCCAATTCCGACAGCAACAACTTGTTTAATTGTAAATTTGATTTCCATACTATTTATTCTCCTATTTTATCCTTCTATTTTCTTTATTTCAATGATCCAAGATGAACCGACGCCCACATTATAAGCCTTGGCAAAGGAACCTTGGTTGATAGCCAGACCTAAACGATAGAGAGAGTTGATGTAAAGGATGGGTTGCCCAATTCTCACATCCGCAAATGATTTGCCATAGACAACCTGATTTTGATAGACCAGCATATCTGCATGATAGATAGTCACTTCAAAACGGTCACCGAATGCTGGTTCCAGCTTGTA
Organism: Streptococcus sp. UMB1203; assembly: GCF_030217725.1. Classification (GTDB taxonomy): domain Bacteria; phylum Bacillota; class Bacilli; order Lactobacillales; family Streptococcaceae; genus Streptococcus. The sequence continues at coordinate 986 of NZ_JASOOK010000031.1, forward strand.
AAACTCTTCTCGCGTGATAGAGGTCCAAAGCGAACCAAAACGTACATCCAGAATATCAATAGCTCCCTTCACCAGATGCTCTTCAATGATGGTCTCTACGACTGGAAGTTCCACAATCTGATCCACACTGAGCTCTGGCCCCACTTCCTCAAAAGTAATGTGACCACTGGCCAGTTTAGCACCAGTATAGGCATAGACATCACGACCGTGGAAGGTATAAGAATGCTCTGTATTTTGACGTCTATTGGCCACTTCAGAAATTTCACGAATGGCTACAATGCCAACGTGCTTCTTGATAAAAGAAAGCGTCCCATTGTCTGGCGTGACAATGTATTGATTTTTTGCAGTCTTAGCAACTACGCTCTTACGTTTCGAGCCGACACCTGGATCGACAACCGATACAAAAGTCGTTCCCTCGGGCCAGTAATCCACCGTCTGAAAGAGACGATAGCTCCCCTCAAAAATATTATAGGGCGTGATATCGTGCGTCAAGTGATGGATTTTTAAGGTTGGAGATTCTTCTAAAGCCACTCCAATCATAGCCGATACCGCACCATCAACCAGACCAAAGTCTGATTGTAATACCAGTAAATTATTATTCATTTTATCTCCTTGTATATCCTTTATCATACCATATTTCAGAGAAAGGTGCTAATAGCTATTTCAATTGATTAGGGTATAGTTTTACCTTATAGCAAATTTCCTACTAAAAACTCTGGTGATTAGCTAGTAGGTGCATTTTTTCTTGAAAAAAGGTATGATAGTTACATAATGAAGAAGTAGGTTTTATTATGAAAATTATCCTTGTCGGAGGGGGAAAAGTTGGTTCTGCCCTCTGTCGCTCCTTGGTTGCAGAAAAGCATGATGTTTTGCTGATTGAGCAAGACGAAGCTGTCCTCAATCATATTGTCAATCGCTTTGATATCATGGGTATCCTTGGTAACGGGGCCGATTTTACCATCCTTGAGCAAGCCAGTGTCCAGGATTGTGATATCTTTATCGCCCTGACTGAATACGATGAAGTCAACATGATTGCAGCCGTTCTAGCCAAAAAAATGGGAGCTAAAGAGACCATCGTTCGGGTGCGGAACCCTGAATATTCTAACTCTTATTTCAAGGAAAAGAATATTCTCGGTTTTTCTCTTATCGTTAACCCTGAGCTCTTGGCTGCCCGCGCTATCGCGAATATCATTGACTTCCCCAACGCCCTATCTGTCGAACGTTTCTTTGGGGGACGGGTCAGCTTGATGGAATTCACTGTTAAATCCTCCAGTGGTCTTTGCCAAATGCCCATTTCTGATTTTCGGAAAAAATTTGGCAATGTCATTGTATGTGCGATAGAGAGGGATCATCAAATTATCATTCCAAGCGGTGACATGACTGTACAGGATAAAGATAGAATCTTTGTCACTGGTAACCGTGTTGACATGATGCTCTTCCATAATTATTTCAAGTCTCGTGCCGTGAAGAGCCTTCTCATCGTCGGTGCAGGTAGAATTGCCTATTATCTACTTGGTATTCTCAAAGACAGTCGTATCGATACAAAAGTCATTGAAATCAATCCCGAAATCGCCAGCTTCTTTAGCGAGAAATTCCCAAATCTCTACATCGTTCAAGGAGATGGAACCGCAAAAGATACCCTGCTGGAAGAAAGTGCTCAAAACTATGATGTCGTTGCCACTCTAACAGGAGTCGATGAGGAAAATCTAATTACCTCTATGTTCCTTGACAGGGTAGGTGTACAAAAAAATATCACCAAGGTCAATCGTACCAGTCTCCTCGAGATCATCAATGCACCTGATTTTTCAAGTATCATCACACCTAAAAGCATCGCTGTAGATACGATTATGCACTTTATTCGTGGTCGTGTTAATGCCCAGTATTCAGACCTTCAAGCCATGCACCATCTAGCCAATGGCCAAATCGAAACCCTACAATTCCATATCAAGGAAGCCAATAAAATGACTGCCAAACCTCTTTCTCAACTGAAATTGAAAAAAGGGGTTCTTATTGCAGCCATCATTCGAAAGGGCAAGACTATTTTCCCAACTGGGGAGGATATGTTGGAAGTTGGAGACAAGCTCCTAGTAACAACTTTGTTGCCAAACATCACCAAGATTTATGACTTGATCGCGAGGTAAGAAATGAATAAAAGTATGATTCGTTACCTCCTTTCAAAATTACTTTTGATTGAAGCTGTTCTTCTTTTGGTTCCTGTGTCTGTCGCTCTCTATTACCGTGAATCGAGCCAAGTCTTTACGGCCCTCTTTTCAACAATAGGGATTCTCGTATTACTAGGCGGTTCAGGAATTTTACAAAAGCCCAAAAATCAACGGATTTATCCCAAGGAGGGAGTCTTGATTGTTGCCCTCTGTTGGATCCTTTGGTCCTTCTTTGGCGGTCTCCCCTTTGTTTTTGCTAAGCAAATTCCCAGCGTTATCGATGCCTTTTTTGAAATCAGTTCTGGCTTTACAACTACTGGAGCAACTATTCTGAACGACGTTTCGGTCCTCAGTCGTTCCCTCCTCTTCTGGCGAAGTTTTACCCACTTGATTGGAGGGATGGGAGTGCTTGTTTTTGCACTTGCTATTATGGATAATGCCAAGAATAGTCACCTAGAAGTGATGAAGGCTGAGGTTCCTGGCCCTGTTTTTGGTAAAGTAGTATCCAAACTAAAAAACACTGCCCAGATTCTCTATCTCCTTTATCTAGCTCTCTTCTCCCTCTTTGTCATCATCTATTATCTGGCTGGCATGCCCCTATTTGATAGTTTTGTCATTGCTATGGGGACAGCAGGTACAGGAGGCTTTACCGTCTATAACGACGGGATTGCCCACTATGGCAGCTCACTGATTACCTATCTGGTTAGTATCGGAGTTCTGGTTTTTGGGGTAAATTTCAATCTCTACTACTACCTCATGCTCCGTCGCGTCAAAGCCTTCTTTGGTGACGAGGAACTTCGTGCTTACTTGGTCATTGTTCTGCTTTCTACAGGCTTGATTAGCCTCAATACTCTCTATCTCTATCCAGGATTTTCAAAGAGTTTTGAAATGGCCTTCTTCCAGGTTTCCAATATCATTACAACGACTGGTTTTGGTTACGGAGACATTACCAACTGGCCCCTCTTCTCCCAGTTTATCCTTCTCTTCCTCATGGGAATCGGTGGCTCTGCTGGATCAACCGCAGGTGGACTCAAGGTTATCCGAGGCCTAATCCTTTCAAAAATTGCTAAAAATCAGATTTTATCAATCCTATCGCCCCACCGTATTTTGACCCTCCATGTTAATAAAACGGTAATTGACAAAGATACCCAGCATAAGATTCTCAAGTACTTTGTCATCTATTCTATGATTTTGCTATCCCTTATCTTCATTGTCAGCTTAGATAGCAATGATTTTCTGGTTGTGACCAGCGCTGTCTTTAGCTGTTTCAATAATATCGGACCTATCCTAGGAACCACTTCTAGTTTCTCAATCTTTAGTCCTATCTCAAAAATTCTCCTCTCCTTTGCAATGATTGCAGGGCGCTTGGAGATTTACCCAATCTTACTTCTCTTTATGAGGAGAACTTGGTCTAAGAGATAAAATACAACCACACCTTGTTTCCTTACAAAGTGTGGTATTTTTATTTTCATACTCTTCGAAAATAAAATTCAAACCACGTCAGCTTCGCCTTGCCGTATATGTGTGACTGACTTTGTCAGTCTTATCTACAACCTCAAAGCGGTGCTTTGAGCAACCTGCGGCTAGCTTCCTAGTTTGCTCTTTGATTTTCATTGAGTATCAAATACCTCCCGCAACTCAACAAGTATCTTTGAATCCCGGTCAGACATTTCAATACCTGACTTAAGGAATTTAAGAGCCCAAAAACAACCCTCAGTCGACTGACCGAGGGTTCTTTATTTCATTATTCAAGAACTTGATTAGCTCAACGCATCCAAGGCATCATCCATTGAAAGAACTTCGTGGAAGACACGTTGTGTCAATTCAGTTTTTTGTTCTGGAGTGAGGTATTTAGTGTTTACACAGTATCCAGAAATACGTACGATAACATCTTCACCTGACATGATCTTTTCGTAAACATCGTTCAAGTCCATAACGTTCAAGTTAACGTGTTGTCCACCGTTTTCAAAGTAACCATCAAGGATTGTTACCAAGTTATCAACTTGTTCGTCACGAGTCTTACCAAGAGCGCGAGGCGATACTTGTGTAGTCAATGAGATACCATCAGCTGCATAACTGAAGTCAAGGCTAGAAAGTGAGTTCAAGTTTTGCAACCATCCACCTTTAGCTTTGTTAGATGGGTTAGCACCTGGTGAGAAGAATTCAAGTTTAGACAAGTTCACAGAACCATCTTCGTTGAGGTATACACCTTTGTGGACTGGTGAGTTACCAGTTTGTTTAGAGTAAGCAACGTTAGATGTGATAGTCAAAAGTGATACTGTAGCTTCAGCGTCTTTGTAAAGTTTGTGGCTACGTAGACGAGTTGTGTAAGCTTCGATCAACCATTCTGCCAATTCGTTTGAACGTGGGTCATCTTCACCCCAACGTGGGTATTCACCGATTGTTTCATAATCGTAGATGTAGCCATTTTCATCACGGATTGGTTTAACTGTAGCGTATTTGATAGCTGACAATGTATCAACAGTGTTGGCAAATCCACAGATACCGAATCCCATGTTGGCACGTTGTTTAGTTGGCAAGAAGGCCATTTGAACAGCTTCGTAGTTGTACTTATCAGTCATGTAGTGGATGATGTTCAAAGCATCTACGTAAGTGTCAGTCAACCAGTCAAGAGATTTTTCAAAGTTATCTTTAACTGATTCAAATTCAAGAACTTCGTCACGGATTGGTTCGATGTCAAATACTTTGTAGTCTTTGTGAACATCGTCGTAACCACCGTTCAAACCAGTAAGAAGGGCTTTCAATACGTTTACACGCGCACCGAAGTACTGGATGTTGTGGCGTTGTTCTTCATTTTCTGGGTCAAGTGGAGACACACAGCATGAGATACAGCTCATTTCACCATATCCGTCTTTAGCCATTGTTGTTACACCTTCATATTGGATTGAAGAGTGTTTGTGGCTCATGTGCATACAGTAGCGACGGAAGTTGTATGGCAATTTATCAGTCCAAAGAACTGTCAAGTTTGGTTCTGGAGAGTTACCGATGTTGTCAAGTGTGTTCAAGAAACGGTAGTCCATCTTAGTAACACGGTGACGACCGTCGTTACCCATACCAGCCATAGAAGTTGTGATGAAAGTTGGGTCACCTGAGTACAATTGGTCGTAAGCTTTTGTACGAGCAAATTTAACTGTACGAAGTTTCATAACGAAATCATCAACGAATTCTTGGATTTCTGATTCAGTAAATGTACCACGAGCAAGGTCACGTTCTGCAAAGATGTCCAATACGATTGGTACACGTCCTAGAGATGTAGCAGCACCGTTGATAACACGGCAGACAGACATGAAGGCGATGTTAACCCATTGGATAGCTTCTTTAACGTTCATCGCTGGTTTGCGAACGTCAACTCCGTAAAGGTCACCCAAGCGAACAACTTGTTGCAATGCTTGGTATTGAAGGTTGATTTCTTCACGAAGACGGATTGTTTCTTCATCGATTTCTTCGATTGCGTTCCAGTCGTTTACTTTTTCTTGCATCAAGTAGTCTGCACCGTAAAGAGCAAGACGTGCATAAACACCGATGATACGTCCGCGTGAGTATGCATCTGGAAGACCAGTTACAGTGTGTGCGTGACGTGCACGACGAATGTTTGAAGTGTAGGCACGGAAGATACCGTCGTTAACTGTTGTTACGTATTTAGTAAAGATTTCGTGAACAGCTGGATCTGGTTCGTATCCATTTTCTTTCAAAGTAGTTTCAGCCATACGGATACCACCTTTTGGCATGAAGTTCAATTTGAAGAGTTCATCGTTTTGGATACCGAAGATAACTTCATTTTCTTTATCGATAAATCCTGCTGGGATATCAGCGATAGATGTTGGACGAGTGTCCATTGGGAAACGAGTTTCTTCGTAGTGTGCCTTAGTTTCTTCTACAATTTTTTTGATGTGAAGTGAACGTTCTGTTGGTCCTGCGAGGAAGCTTTCGTCTCCATCATAAGGTGTGTAGTTAGCTTGTACGAAGCGTGATACACTTGCTTTTTCTTTCCAATCTACGCCTTTGAAGCCTTCCCAAGCTTTGTCAAAAATATCTTGTGCTTCAACAACTGTCTTAACAACCATGTTAATGTCCTCTTTTTTCTTTCTAGTAACAACAATCTGTTACATTCATGAGACAAGTATAACACACAGTAACCGATTTCAACAAGTAGAAAACCCTTATTTTTACACTTTCTTTTCTAAAACAGTCTATATTTTGTTCCAAACTGTATTATATTTTTGAAAAAAATATACCCTTTTTCCCTTTTTTCAGAAAAAAGGGTATAATAAAAGAAAATAAGCAGTAAAAAGGGGGCTAGGCATGTTGATTTTTCCTTTGTTAAATGATTTGTCAAGAAAAATCATCCATATTGACATGGATGCCTTTTTTGCTGCGGTAGAAATCAGGGATAATCCTAAACTCAGAGGAAAACCTGTCATTATCGGAAGCGACCCTCGGCAAACAGGTGGGCGTGGTGTCGTTTCTACCTGTAGCTATGAGGCACGAGCTTTTGGTGTCCATTCAGCCATGAGTTCTAAGGAAGCCTATGAACGTTGTCCCCAAGCCGTCTTCATCTCAGGAAATTATGAGAAATACAAATCTGTAGGACTCCAGATCCGAGCTATTTTTAAGCGCTATACAGATTTGATTGAACCTATGAGTATTGACGAAGCCTATTTGGATGTAACAGAAAATAAACTCGGTATCAAGTCAGCGGTCAAAATCGCTCGCCTCATTCAAGAGGATATCTGGCAAGAACTCCATCTAACTGCTTCTGCTGGCGTTTCTTATAACAAATTCTTAGCTAAAATGGCTAGCGATTATCAAAAACCTCATGGTTTGACAGTGATTCTACCTGACCAGGCTGAGGACTTTCTCAAACAAATGGATATTTCCAAGTTTCATGGAGTAGGAAAAAAGACGGTGGAACGTCTTCATCAAATGGGGATTTTTACTGGCGCTGATCTACTTGAAGTTCCTGAAGTGACCCTAATAGACCGTTTTGGAAGACTGGGCTATGACCTTTATCGAAAGGCTCGTGGTATTCACAATTCCCCCGTCAAATCCAATCGCATCCGTAAATCAATCGGGAAGGAGAAAACCTATGGAAAGATTCTCCGTGCTGAGGAAGACATCAAAAAAGAGCTGGCTCTTCTATCAGAAAGAGTTGCTCTCAATCTACATCAACAAGAAAAAGCTGGAAAAATTGTCATTTTGAAAATCCGCTACGAAGACTTTTCAACTCTTACTAAACGAAAAAGTATTGTTCAAAAAACACAGGATGCTAGTCAGATAAGTCAAATAGCCCTGCAACTCTATGAAGAGTTAAGCGAAAAAGAAAGAGGTGTCCGCCTATTGGGGATTACCCTTACTGGATTTTAAAACCTTGAAGAGCTGCCCCTTCAAGGTTTTTCTTATACAAATAAACGAACAAAGCTATAAAGTAGCAAGACACTACCAAGCACGATACGGTATTTACCGAAAAGGGTAAAGTCGTGTTTTTTCACATAACTTGTCAAGAAACGAATAGCGATCATGCTGACCGCAAAGGCGACTCCCATCGCAACCAAGAGCAAGAACAATTGTCCAAAGCTCAAGAGCTGTCCTGCTTTCACAAATTTGAAAATCTTTAATGCGCTGGCTCCAAACATAACTGGAATTCCAAGATAGAAGGTAAATTCTGTCACAACAGAACGACTGGTTCCATTTAACAAACCACCGACAATCGTTGCCCCAGAACGACTGGTTCCTGGTAAAAGAGCAAGAACTTGGAAGAGTCCGATATAGAAAGCTGTCGTATAAGGAAGCTTGTCCAACTCTGTTACACTTGGCTCGATAGCACGCGCTTTATTGCGCTTTTCCAAATAGATAAAGGCAATCCCATAGATAATCAACATGAGAGCAACTGAAACCATGTTATGGAAGTGGGTATCAAACCAATCATCAAATTTAAAGACGGCAAGTAAAGGCAAAGTGGCAACCAAGACCTTCAACCACAGTCTCCAAGTCTTACGAACTTCCTGCTTATCCTTAGTCGGTTTGAAAGGATTGAGCTTGTTAAAGTAAATCACCATAACCGCTAAAATCGCACCAAGCTGAATCACGACATTAAACATGGACATAAAAGATTCATTCTGATTTTGGTATTGGATAAACTCCTCTGCTAAAATCAAGTGCCCTGTACTCGAAATCGGCAACCATTCCGTAATTCCTTCAACAATACCGAAGAAGATAGATTTTAAAATTTCAATAAGATACATAGATTACTCCTTTTTCTATCTTCCATTATAGCATATTTTTTCAGCCATTGATAGCTCTCTTTAAAAGGCACCGATACTGCCCCCGCCGCCACCTCCGGAGAAGCCACCACCAGAACTTCCACTTCCAGAAGATACGGAGTAGGTACTTGCTGTATTTGCGACACTAGCATAATGGCTCATTTGCGCACTTGAATGATAAAACATACTATGCCAGCCATATGCTACATAGAGATTGATATCTGGATTTTCCACTTGAATCTGATGAACCTTCATCAAATGACTAACCTTGTCCGCATAGCCAAATAAGGTCGCATAGACCAAGAGACGATTCCAGACCACAATACTTTCCAATTCAGCCTGATCCAATCGTGCAATCTCACGCAACATATTTTCAAAACTGGTCCAGAGATAGTATACTTCTGCTCCTGCTTCATTTAGGACACCATCACGATTATCTAATCGAAGCTTCCAATAATAGAAAACAGCCATAACCAAACCTAGAAAACCAAGTATTGCCAAGGGGATATAAAGATAGCCATAAACGTCCAAACTGTACAAGAACAGACCAAATCCGATAAATAATGGTAGGATCGTAGAAAGTCCCATCCCCACTTGCAAGGCCTTTTCCCCACCAGTTAAAGGTCGATAGTAATCTGGGAGTCCCCAGAAGGAAACTCGATTTCGCACTCCTTCTTGCATCTCTTTCAATACTTCTTCGAAAGAAGATTTGAGCTGAAGCCCTCTTGCTTGAATCCGTTTTTCATCAGCAGCTTTGGCTCCGCGATAAAGACTTTCAGATACCTTGTAATCTGCAAACAAATTGGAAAGAGCTGTTTCTTTTTTGCCTGAAAAAGCCAGATTTAGACAGTCTTTCTCAAAGCTTGACAAACCATCTTCTTTTACCAGTCTTAACCCAACTGCATCCCCTTCTGAAATGATAGAGACATTCCCACGGTCTATCACATCTAGCAAAGTAGCTTGAACAAGTTGGTCAAAGGTGAATTTACCTGCTCCTTTGGTTAGAGGACTCACTTCCTCCAAAGAGGTAGAGTAGACAGCCTCTGATAAAACCATAGGTTCTAATTCCATTGGTGGTTCATAGAGACGATGATTTTTGGCATATTTGACTGAAGAAGTGGTCTTTCTTCTATAAATAAAATAAAAGCAGACACTCAATAACAAGGAGATGGAAAGGATAGAAGGGAAGACCCAAGTAACTAGCTGTTTACTTTGCTCTTTTTCTTTAAAAATCGAGTCTTCTATCCTATTAAACTCTTCTAAACGATTCCCTTTCAAGCCCTGAACCCTAGCGCTAGCAAAATCGGTCCGAGGCCAATAAGCATGCAATTCAACTCCACGCTTAGGAGGAAGATTGTCTAAACGAATAGTATAATCAAGGTTACTCTTTTCAATCGTTCCCTCTCTAAAAAGTTTCCCTGTATGGAAAAAGAGTTTTTCAGCTCCCTTGTCTCCCCTCACATGAAATTCAAACTTTCCAATAGCCCCTGAACTATCTGTTAAAGGTTGCCAATTTAATTCAGCGATATCATCATAAAGGAAAAGCAAATTTTTTAAGTTCCAAGTGATATCAACTTCCACTGTGTCGCCTTCCTGACCTGGATTGTAGACTTTCACAGTATAACCATTCGCTTCTTCTGTCACTTCGCTCGTAACATCTGTCAGTTCCGCACCGTTTTTCGCAGCCTGAACCTTTGGATGAGGATCAATGTCAAACCCACTAGGCATCTTACCAGCACGTCCAAGTCCCACGATTTGGCCCTTAAAGTCCTCCTCGAACTGATAAACTATCTTTTGTCTAAATTCTGCCGTGTTATCTGCATGAATATACAAATCTCCTTGGTAGGAGTTTATCTTGAAATCAATGGCAAAAACAGAGAGTGGCAGAAGGTAAAACAAGCCTAACACCAGTAAGAAAAAAGTTTTTTTCATTAAACAAGCCCCCTTTTTATCTTTGCTATCATTATATCATTTTTTCTCAAGTAAGGGCTTACCTGTATTGAAAAATAGAGTTTTTTTCGATAAAATAGGAGACAGTTATTTTTTAATAGATTAGAAATAGGAGAAATCATGAGAAAAATATACTTATCTATTTTCACAAGTCTCTTGCTGATGCTGGGACTTGTCAATGTTGCCCAAGCCGATGAATATTTACGCATCGGGATGGAAGCAGCATATGCTCCCTTTAACTGGACTCAGGATGATGATAGCAATGGGGCTGTCAAAATCGATGGGACTAACCAGTATGCTAACGGATACGATGTTCAAATCGCCAAGAAAATCGCTAAGGACTTAGGTAAAGAACCTTTGGTTGTTAAAACAAAGTGGGAAGGTCTAGTTCCTGCCCTTACTTCTGGTAAGATTGACATGATTATCGCAGGTATGAGTCCTACTGCTGAACGCAAACAAGAAATCGCCTTTTCAAGCAGTTACTACACTAGCGAACCAGTTTTGCTTGTCAAAAAAGATTCTGCCTATGCAAATGCCAAATCTTTGGATGACTTTAATGGTGCAAAAATCACTTCTCAACAAGGTGTCTACCTCTACGACTTGATTGCACAAATCACAGGTGCTAAAAAAGAAACAGCCATGGGAGACTTCGCTCAAATGCGCCAAGCTCTTGAGGCTGGTGTCATTGATGCTTATGTTTCTGAACGCCCAGAAGCACTGACTGCTGAAGCTGCTAACTCTAAGTTCAAGATGGTTCAAGTAGAACCAGGTTTCAAAACGGGGGAAGAAGATACAGCTATCGCCATTGGACTTCGTAAAGATGACAATCGTATTAGCCAAATCAATGCCAGCATTGAAACCATTTCAAAAGACGACCAAGTTGCCTTGATGGATCGTATGATCAAGGAACAACCTGCCGAAGCTACGACAACTGAAGAGACTAGCAGTAGTTTCTTTAGCCAAGTCGCTAAAATTCTTTCTGAGAACTGGCAACAACTATTGCGTGGTGCTGGTATCACTCTTTTAATCTCAATCGTCGGAACCATCATAGGTCTCATTATTGGTCTTGCCATTGGTGTCTTCCGTACTGCTCCTCTCTCTGAAAATAAAGCTATTTATGGCTTACAAAAGCTAGTCGGCTGGATTCTCAATGTCTACATTGAAATTTTCCGTGGTACACCAATGATCGTTCAATCGATGGTTATCTACTACGGAACTGCCCAAGCTTTCGGTATCAACCTTGACCGCACACTTGCTGCTATCTTCATCGTTTCGATCAACACTGGTGCCTACATGACTGAAATCGTTCGTGGTGGTATCCTAGCAGTTGACAAGGGACAATTTGAAGCTGCGACTGCTCTTGGTATGACTCATAACCAAACCATGCGTAAGATTGTCCTACCTCAGGTTGTCCGTAACATCCTACCAGCAACTGGTAATGAATTTGTCATCAATATCAAAGATACATCTGTATTGAACGTTATATCTGTTGTCGAACTTTATTTCTCAGGAAATACCGTGGCAACACAAACCTATCAATACTTCCAGACATTTACAATCATCGCCGTGATTTACTTTGTCCTCACCTTCACCGTAACACGTATCCTACGCTTCATCGAACGCCGCATGGACATGGATACCTATACTACAGGTGCTAACCAAATGCAAACGGAGGATTTGAAATAATGACACAAGCAATCCTTGAAATTAAACACCTCAAAAAATCCTATGGACAAAACGAAGTGCTAAAAGACATTTCTCTAACTGTTCACAAGGGTGAAGTTATCTCTATCATCGGAAGCTCTGGAAGCGGAAAATCAACCTTCCTACGCTCCATTAACCTACTTGAAACTCCAACTGATGGACAAATCCTTTATCATGGACAAAACGTTCTCGAAAAAGGCTATGACCTCACGCAATACCGTGAAAAGTTGGGGATGGTGTTCCAATCCTTTAACCTCTTTGAAAATCTTAACGTACTTGAAAACACAATTGTCGCTCAGACGACTGTCCTTAAACGCGAACGTACAGAAGCTGAAAAGATTGCCAAAGAAAACCTTGAAAAGGTCGGCATGGGAGAACGCTACTGGCAAGCAAAACCGAAACAACTCTCAGGTGGTCAAAAACAACGTGTAGCCATCGCTCGTGCCCTCTCCATGAATCCGGACGCCATTCTCTTTGATGAACCAACATCAGCTCTCGATCCAGAAATGGTTGGAGAAGTCCTCAAAATCATGCAAGATTTGGCTCAGGAAGGCTTGACCATGATTGTTGTAACCCACGAAATGGAATTCGCCCGTGATGTCTCTCATCGTGTTATCTTTATGGATAAGGGTGTGATTGCTGAAGAAGGCAAACCAGAAGACCTCTTCACTAATCCTAAAGAAGACCGTACAAAAGAATTCCTTCAACGCTATCTCAAATAAAAAGAAAAGGCTGCATCAACCGTGCAGTCTTTTTACTAGCCAAAAAATGAAAAGGCAGACCCTATTCAAGAATCCGCCATCATCCAAAGATTAATCTTCAAATTTTTCATGATTTTTTTCATAGAAATCAATTAAACCTAGAGCTGTTTCAAATGAAATATTTTTTACTTTTGCACGACCCTGCGCTAGAGCAATGATAGACATTTCACGCGCATTCGTTTCTTTAGAGATACGGTAGCCTGTGATCTTCTTATCACGAACCCAGCCAACAACTGATTCTACTTTTTCAAAGTTTGACTTAGCCATGTCCTTCTCCTATTTTCTTCTTTACGATATTTAATTGTATACGTTTTTATGTGTTTTGTCAATAAAAAAACATATATTCAATAAAATTAATGATTTATTTTTCTGTTACTATCTTATTAAAGCCGATAATATATAGGTTTTCACTTACTATAAACCATTAGTAAATACCTTTAAAATAATTGTATTATTAACTCTTTTGTTTGTAAAAATATTCATAATTTACAAATGCCAGTTCGGGATAGGTTAGACAGGTTTTATCTTCAACTTTATTCTATTTATCCAACTTTAAAACAATATTTCTAATAGTGAAAGACTTTCTCTCCACACTATTACTAACTATTATTTCTCTTCTCCTTCTTTGATATTCTTCCTGCCTTTATAAGCACTTTTCACTTGATCAACTGGTACTATTTATTTACTTTATCAATATTCCTTTTTATTTCTTCAAACCTATAAAAAGATGAGTAGTTAGGAGACAATAGTATCCTATCTTCTAACATTTTCCACTGTTTTTATCTTCTTAGTATCTTATCACTCTTCTCAGTTAACTCAGTATAAGGATTCTCATTAGTATTGATTATTTTTTCTAATTCCTATTATATTTAACCAAATTTCAGATTAGACATATATAAAATAGTGAATTCTAAAAATACGCCTTATATATAACAAGTAATTTTACTCCCTTACTATAAACTGAATCAAAAAATAATAGGTACTATAATGACTTGTGATAGAAATAGCGTAATCGATTTCCTAAGTCCATAGGAATCGCCCCCTTTCTTCACCCTCATTATAGCACCTATACATCAGTTGTGCAAATAATATGATGTTTTTTTTATTAGTCCTCAGACAAGCATATTATAGAGCGTTTCATTACCATTTAAGTTAATATAAGATGGATCAAAACCTTCCATTCGACGAATCAAGCCTGCATAATCATGCTTATCTGCCAAGGCAATCCCAATCAATACTGGGCCTGTCCCCTTGCTAGCTCGTTTGATATACTCAAAACGTGTGATATCATCATTTGGCCCCAAGATATCATTTACAAACTCACGCAAAGCCCCCGGACGCTGTGGAAAATTAACCACAAAGTAATGCTTGATCCCATCATAAATCAAGGCACGCTCTTCCATTTCCGGCATACGGTTGATATCATTATTTCCTCCAGAAATGATACAACAAATGGTTTTCCCCTTGATATATTCAGCTAAAACCTCTAAAGAGGCGATACTAGCCGCTCCAGCAGGTTCTGCGACAATCCCTTGCTTAGAGTAAAGGTCAATCAAGGTTTCAGAAATCAATCCCTCATCGACACCTACTAAGGTTTGAACATATTGACGAGTTGCTTCATAGGTCAATTGACCTACCTTTTGTACAGCAATCCCATCCGCAAATTTGTCAATTTCTTTGAGTTTGACAGGTCCACCAGCTTCAAAGGCAGCTTTCATGGAACGTGCCCCATTAGCCTCTACTCCGATGACTTCAATTTCTGGACTTGTTTCCTTGATATAGGTAGAAACCCCAGCAATGAGACCGCCACCTCCAACAGGAACTAAGACAGCATCAAAATCAATCGATTCTTTTCGAGCTTCTTCTAAAATCTCATAAGCAACGGTCCCTTGACCAGCCTGAACATGGGCATCATCAAAAGGATCAATAAAGGTACGATTTTCAGAAACTGTAAATTCTTGAGCTGCTTTGGCTGAGGCATCAAAAGTATCTCCAACTAATTTAATAGTCACGAAGTCCCCACCAAAAAAGCGAACTTGACCAATCTTTTGTTGCGGAGTAGTAATGGGCATAAAGATAGTAGCAGGAATTTTCATCTCATTACAAGTATAGGCAACTCCCTGCGCATGATTTCCCGCAGAAGCGCAGACTACCCCACGTTCACGCTCTTCCTTGCTGAGCTGGGAAATGGCATAATAGGCACCACGGATCTTAAAAGAACGAACACGTTGAGCATTTTCCTTTTTCAAATAAATCTTAGCACCATACTTCTCCGATAAATAATGGTCATAATCCAGTGGGGTATTCACAACCACACCGTTCAAGACCTTATGAGCCTTGATTATATCTTTTGAACTTAACATCTTTTTCTCCTAGACTATTTCATACTTATCGTAATCCATCTTTTAAAAAGAGATGAATTGATTATAAAAGCGAGTTAGTCCCCCAACTCGCCTTCACCTTAATTTCTATCAATTAGTTATAGATTTTAAATGCATCATCGTCGTTTTTACCAACGAATGGCATTGCTTTACGCAATTCTGCACCAACTTTTTCAATTTCAAGGTTAGCTGCTTGTTCACGGTAAGCAGTCAATTTTGGACGTCCAGCTTTATAGTCATTTACAAAGTCATTTGCAAATTTACCATTTTGGATGTCTGCCAAGACAGCTTTCATGTTTTCTTTAACTTGCTCAGTAATTACACGTGGACCTGATACATAGTCACCGTACTCAGCAGTGTTTGAAATTGATTGACGCATTTTCTTGAATCCACCTTCGTAGATCAAGTCGACGATCAATTTCATTTCGTGAAGAACTTCAAAGTAAGCCAATTCTGGAGCGTAACCTGCTTCTGTCAAGACTTCGAAACCTGCTTCGATAAGGGCAGTCAAACCACCACAAAGTACAGCTTGTTCACCAAACAAATCTTCTTCAGTTTCTTCTTTGTAAGTTGTTTCAAGAAGACCTACACGAGCTGCTCCAACACCTTTACACCAGTCCATAGCAATGTTTTTCGCATTTCCTGTTGCATCTTGGTAAACTGCATAAAGAGCTGGAACACCAAATCCTTCTTCATAAGTACGACGTACCAAGTGTCCTGGTCCTTTAGGTGCACACATAAAGACATCTACATCCGCAGGTACTTTGATAAATTCAAAGTGGATGTTGAAACCGTGAGCAAATCCAACTGCGTTTCCAGCTTCCAAGTTTGGAGCTATTTCTGCTTCGTACAATTCTTGTTGGATTTCATCTGGTGCCAAAATCATGATAACGTCAGCTAATTTAGTTGCTTCTGCTACTGTGTAAGTATCAAATCCATCTTCTTTTGCTTTGTCAAAAGATTTACCTGGACGTACACCGATGATAACATCACGACCTGAATCACGCAAGTTTTGTGCATGCGCATGTCCTTGCGAACCATAACCGATAACAGCGATTTTTTTACCGTCAAGCGCTGCTACTTTAACATCTTTTTCGTATTCCATTTGAACTGCCATAGTTTTTTTCTCTCTTTTCTATTATTTATTGCCTTTTAGGCTGGTTTAACAAATTTAAGTCGATTTTTAATCGCGGGTAAATCCAGTTGCTCCCGTTCGAGCAATATTACGAATACCGTATGGTCGAATGACTCGCAATAAAGCTTCGCTCTTTTCTGCATTTCCCGTCATCTGAATGGTAATCGAGCTTGGTGCTACGTCTACCACTGTTGCACGGAAAGGTTGAATAATCGCTAGAATCTCAGCTCGCTTCTCAGCTGGCGCTGACATCTTAACCAAAATCACCTCGCGCTCCAAATGAGGTTTGTCTGTAATATCACGAATGCGAATCACATCAATCTGACGATTGAGCTGTTTGATAATTTGCTCCACCTCATCATGTGAAGCAACATCAATAATAATGGTGATACGCGATACATTCGGATCTTCTGTTGCTCCAACAGAGATGCTTTCGATATTAACCTGACGACGAGATAGGACACCTGTAAAGCGATTGAGGACTCCTGAACGATTTTGTAGTTTTGCTGTTAACATTCTACGCATGGAACTTCACCCCCAACATCTCATGATTACTCTTACCAGCTGGTACCATTGGTAACACCTGTTCCTTACGAGAAATATCTACCTCGATGAGCATAGGAACATTCTCAGTGATGACTTCAAGGTCTTGAGCCAAGGTCTCAGGATTGTCAAACTTATAGTTTTTAATGCCATAAGCTTGTGCCATCAATTGGAAATCAGGAAGGGTATCAAAGACTGACTCTGACGTTCTACCTTCATAGAAGGATTCCTGCCATTGGCGAACCATTCCAAGCGAGTGGTTGTTCAGCATAACCACCTTGATTGGCACCTTGTAAATGTTCAAAATAGCCAATTCCTGGTTGGTCATTTGGAAACCACCATCCCCAACGAACAAGACTACTTCCTTATCTGGGTTAGCAATTTTAGCTCCAATTGCTGCTGGAATTCCAAATCCCATTGTTCCCAAACCACCTGAAGTCACTAACTGACGTTCATTTTGGTAGGGATAATACTGGGCTGTCCACATTTGGTGTTGACCAACATCTGTTACCACAATGGCATCTCCATGCGTCAATTCACCAATTCGTTCAATAACAGCTTGCGGCTGAACCACACGCTCTTTCTTATCATAAGAACGAACGCGGTTCTTGTCTTTAGTGACTTTTTCAATCCATTTTTCAGTATTGTTATGAACTGTCGGCTCAGCCAGCAACATTTGCAAGGCTTTCTTAGCATCTCCAACTACAGGAATATCTGCACTGATAATCTTGCCAATCTCGGCTGGGTCAATATCAATGTGGGCAACCTTAGCATTCTTAGCGAAGGTCTTAGGATTCCCCGTCAAGCGATCATCGAAACGGCAACCAATACTAATCATAAAATCAGCTTCTGTCATGGCAATATTAGCTGCGAATGACCCATGCATCCCCCCCATTCCAAGGAAGAGTGGGTGACTCGTTGCAATCGTACCTTGCCCCAAAAGACTGGTTACCACTGGAATTTGATAGCGCTCT
This sequence comes from Streptococcus sp. UMB1203, assembly GCF_030217725.1. Classification (GTDB taxonomy): domain Bacteria; phylum Bacillota; class Bacilli; order Lactobacillales; family Streptococcaceae; genus Streptococcus. The sequence goes on from NZ_JASOOK010000031.1 coordinate 18,877, forward strand.
GCAAATTCATTTAGTTCCGCAGCAGCTTCAGCATAACTAATCCCACCACCAGCAAGCAAGACTGGCTTTTTAGCCTTGGATAATTGCTTCAAGATTTTCTTGATTTGCATATCATTTGGCTCAAGAGTCGGCTGATAGCTTGGTAAATTTACTTCTGGTGAATAGATGAAGTCTGTTTCTAAAGCAGATACGTCTTTAGGTAGGTCAATGACAACTGGCCCTGGACGGCCTGTAGTTGCGATATGGACAGCTTCCGTAATGATACGCGGAATATCAGCTGTCTCACGAACTTGGTAATTGTACTTAGTGATTGGCATGGTAATTCCCACGATGTCTGCCTCCTGAAAGGCATCCTTCCCAATCCCTGCTCGCGCCACCTGCCCTGTAAAGACCAAAAGGGGAACGCTATCGCTCATGGCATCCGCAATCCCTGTAATGGCATTTGTTGCTCCCGGTCCGCTAGTGACGACGGCAACACCCAACTTTCCAGTTGATTTGGCATAACCTTCAGCTTCATGCAGACAACCTTGCTCATGGCGTCCTAGAATGTGGCGAATGCCTTTAAAATTATATATCGCATCATAAAAAGGCAAGACAGCACCACCAGGATAACCAAAGATGGTATCAATTCCTAAATCACGAAGTGTTTCCAAAACTAGGTCCGACCCCGTCTTAGGAGATTCTAAACTGATTTTCTCCATTGTTCCCCTTTCTCTTCTCTTAAAAATAACTTGTTACTATCATACCATTTTTTCAAAATTTTTCAAGAGAAAAGAAGAAATTTTCTGAATTTTCTATTTTAACGTTTATTTATGAATGTTATTTTTGTTTTTATTAAAAAGATACCGATTTCATTATTCAAATGAAGAAAAAAGAACTGATTTCTCAGTTCTTCATTAATCTTATTCCACACTAAATAGGTATGGGTAAACAGGTTGTTGGCCTTGGTGAATCTCGACTTCAACGTCTTCGAATTCTTCTGCGATTTCTTGAGCAATTTCATTGACAAGTTCTTCGCTTCCGTCTTCACCGACATAGAAGGTTACGATTTCACTATCTTCATCCAACATATGTTTCAATGTTTCAGTCAAGGTTTGGTGCATGTCAGGGTTTGACACGAGGATTTTCCCATCCACCATACCAAGATTATCATTCTCATGGATTTCTAAGCCATCAATGGTTGTATCACGCACAGCTGTTGTGACGCTTCCACTAACGACATCACTGAGGGCTGCAGTCATACGCTCTTGGTTTTCTTCGATGGACTTGCTTGGATCAAAGGCAAGAAGACTTGTCAAACCTTGTGGCAAAGTACGAGCTTCCACCACTACTGCTGGTTGTTCCAAAACTTCTGCTGCAGATTGAGCTGCCATGAAGATATTTTTGTTGTTTGGCAGGAAGATAATATTACGAGCGTTGACCTGTTCAACAGCCTTGATAAAGTCTTCTGTTGAAGGGTTCATAGTTTGACCGCCTTCAATAACATAATCCACACCTTGAGAACGGAAGATATCTGCTAGACCTTTACCAGCCACTACAGCAATCAAAGCATACTCTTTTTCTTCAACAGGCTTGTTAACTTGAGCAGCTTCTTTCTCAACCTGTGCTTCGTGTTGGTTACGCATATTGTCAACTTTTACCTTGACCAAGCTACCATATTTAAGACCTTCTTGCATAACAAGACCTGGATCTTCTGTATGGACATGGACTTTGACGATTTCATCATCATTGACAACGAGGAGAGAGTCTCCAAGTTCATTCAAGTAGTTACGAAATTCATTGTAATCAAAATCTTTAGCATAGGTTGGACCTTGCTTAAGAGCTACCATGATTTCAGTACAGTAACCAAAGGTAATGTCCTCAGTCGCTACGTGACCAGCTACAGACTTGTGGTGCTCTGCATTGATCATTTCACTCATGTTGGCCGGAGTCGCTACAAAGTCCTCAGATGCAATATATTCGCCAGTAAGGGCTGAAAGGAAACCTTCGTAGATGAAGACCAATCCTTGACCACCTGAGTCCACAACGCCAACTTCTTTCAATACTGGAAGCATGTCTGGCGTTTTAGCTAGAGCTGTTTTAGCGCCTTCCAAAGCTGCGCGCATGACTTCAACAGCGTCATCTGTTTGCTCAGCTTTTTTCTTAGCACCGATAGCAGCACCACGAGAAACTGTCAAAATCGTTCCTTCAACTGGTTTCATCACTGCCTTATAGGCAACTTCCACACCTGATTGGAAGGCAAGAGCCAAGTCTTGACCTGTTAACTCGTCTTTATCCTTGATAGCTTGTGAAAATCCACGGAAAAGCTGAGATGTAATAACTCCTGAGTTCCCACGCGCACCCATCAAAAGACCTTTGGCAAGAATGCTCGCTACCTCACCAACTGTAGAAGCTGGCTTGTCTGCAACTTCTTTAGCACCATTTTCAATGGTCATTCCCATGTTTGTTCCAGTATCTCCATCTGGAACTGGAAAGACGTTTAATGAATTGACATATTCAGCTTGCTTATTCAAGCGAGTTGATGCAGCCTGCACCATTTCTTGAAATAAGCTAGTAGTAATTTTTGACACGGTTATTCTCCTACAACTTTGATATTTTGAATGTAGACATTTACAGTCTGAGCAGTAATTCCAAGCTGGTTTTCCAAGCTAAAACGAACACGCTCTTGAATGTTTTTTGACACTTCGCTAATCTTTGTTCCGTAGCTCAACACGGTATATACATCAACTGCAATACTGCCATCTTCGGCCGCCTTTACGACGACACCTTTGGAATAATTTTCCTTACCTAGAAGGGCTTGGAAATTATCTTTGAGGGCATTTTTACTAGCCATACCGACCACACCAAAAATCTCAGTTGCTGCTCCACCTACGACGGTTGCAATCACTTCATCTGTTAGTTCGATTTGACCATCTTTTGTATTAATTTTTACAGTCATCCTTTTTACCTCAACTAGTTGATACTCTATTTTATCATATTTCAGCCCAAGTGTAAAAGCAGAATACTGTATCAGCGGATATTTACTCCGTTTTTCAAATGATTTTATACCCACAACAAAAGAAAAAAGACCCTGAGGTCTCCTTACTTTTATTATTAAACGCGTTCAACTTTACCTGATTTCAAAGCACGAGCTGAAGCCCAAACTTTTTTAGGTTTACCATCGATAAGAACAGTAACTTTTTGAAGGTTTGGTTTTACGGCACGTTTTGTTTGGTTCATCGCGTGTGAACGGTTGTTTCCTGATACAGTCTTACGACCTGTAAAGTAACATACTTTAGCCATTGTGTTTTCCTCCTATTAGATCTAATATAGCGGATGTGCTAGCACCACATACCGTACTATGTTATCACACTTTCTTCTTTTTTGCAAGGGAATTGGAAGATTTTTTTATTTAACGTAGACAACGGTAACTTCTCAAAGTAACTTCCACTTGCCTGACCAAAGTGGAAATTAGTCTAAAACGGATTTTTATGGTGGAATTA
>NZ_JASOOK010000032.1:0-22167 GCF_030217725.1 Streptococcus sp. UMB1203
TATCAAAAAAGAAAGGACGAAATTTGTCCTTTCTCGGTTTTAGCTTTTATTCAACCCACTACAGTTGACAAAGAGCCCTTTTTTTAAAAAAATAAAAAGATAGACCTGATAAAGTCCAGATCCATCTAATAAGTTATTTTCAAGTGACTAGTTCGCTCCAAACACTAACATTCGATATAGTAGAGGTTTCACCAGCTGGAACCCATTTGTTAGTTCCTAAGTATCTAACTTCTAGTTTACGAACATTTACTATGTAAGATGCTTTTAGCCTGATGTAACCATAAGTGTAGGGTGGTACGTTATGGGATACTGAGTGATTTAAACTAAGTCAAAATCCAGACTCAGGAGCAGAAAAGCTAACAGCTGCACTTAAAGTTAGGGTAGCTCCAGCTTTTCCACCATAAGCAGTTGAACTTAGAGATCCTGATGTAGCGCTGCTCTTATAAGAGTGAGAGGAGCTAGTTCTATAGTCTGCAACACCAGTTGCATTAGAACGAGTCTGATACGTAGATTTAGACTCTAAATAGGCGTCTCTAAGTTCAGTCGTATAAAATGACAATAACTCTCCTGTGTTGATATCTTTTACAACACGATTAGATACAATTTCATAATTTGTGCAAGGATAGACATCAGCAAAAACCGTAGATGTTGTGACTAAGAAAAATAGATTTGATAGAACAGAGAAAAACAATAATTTCAATTTAATCATAAAAAAATGTCTATTCTTCATGATCAAAAGATTATTTTTTCAATCCTTTGAAAGTCATAATGCAACCCGAAAGGATACTGAGAGTTCCTATAGGTCTCCAATATAGCTGCCAAAAGAATAAATTTATTCTTCCTTTCAGTGTCTCATCGGGTCCAGCATAATAGGGGTTGATGTGAAATAATAAAAAACCAAAACATAAAACTATGATTCCGGTTAAGAATAAAATGTCCTTATTTACTTTCCTCATAAAATCTCCTTTTATTTAATTTTAAGCGTTTTCTATTATTAGTATACGTCAAAAAAATAAAAAAACAAGTCTATTTATTTATTAATTTATATGGTATAATAAAATAGTTGGAGAGTTTTTTTACTACGAATCTTATGTAGTTTTACAAAAAAGAGGCTAGATAAAAACTCAATTTTAGGAGAAAATGAAGTAAAATTTCCCACAATAAAACGCATAATATCAAGGTTCAATACCTGATATTATGCGTTTTTGATTTTAAAGACTTTTTGCCCAGCCTCAATGAGGGCTTTATTTTACATAGAGTTCTTGATTTTTTAGGACAATTTCTCGTACACTTGCAAACTTCTTAAGTTTTTTGGTTTCTTCTGGATGAGTGACGAGAGTGATAACGTAACCTTCCTTGCCCATACGACCAGTACGGCCAGCACGGTGAGTGTAGGTTTCGCTATCTCTAGGAACATCAAAGTTTACGACACATTCGAGGCTATCGATATCAATTCCACGAGCCAGAAGGTCTGTTGCGAGAAGTAGGGTTAGTTGCTTGTCTTTAAACTTTTCTAAGATGACTTTTCTGAACTTGACATTGACATCACTAGCGAGGGAAACAGCCAAGATATCCCGATACTGTAGTTTTTCTTCTGCACTTCCAAGGTCTGATAGGCTGTTAAAGAAGACAAGACCTCGGAAATCCTCTACATGAGCCAGTTTTCGTAGCATATCCACTCGGTGACGTTGATCTACCTGCATGTAGAAGTGCTGGATGTTGTCCAATTTTTGGTCAGAGAGATCAATGGTACGTGTGTTAGGCGCAATCTTCTTTTGGTCAAACTTGGTTGTCGCACTCATATAGACAAGTTGGTGGTCACGAGGTGCGTAGTGAGTAATTTTCTCGACAAAGTGTATCTGAGAATCATCTAGTAATTGGTCGAATTCATCCAGGATGATGGTTTCCACATTCATCATCTTGATTTTTTTCAATTTAATCAGTTCAAAGATACGGCCAGGGGTTCCAATCAGAATTTCTGGTCCTTTTTTGAGTCGTTCAATTTGACGTTTTTGACTCGAACCTGATAAGAAGAGTTGGGTAGTTAAGCAGATAGCTTCAGCCCACGTTTTACATACATCAAAAATCTGTCCAGCAAGCTCAGTATTTGGTGCTAGAATCAAGAGTTGTTGGGCTTTTTTCTTTTGTAGTCTGAGAAGACTTGGTAGAAGGTAAGCTAGGGTCTTACCAGTTCCTGTTGGGCTCACTCCTAGGAGGTTTTCTCCAGCAAGAAGGGGCTCAAATAGTTGAGTTTGAATGGGGGTAAATTCTTGGAAACCGAGTTGGTCACTCAGTTCTTGCCACTCGGTCGGTAGTTTAGTTTTCATTTTCTGCCTCAAATCTAATGCCAGCAGTCTGGCGCATGGTATATAGTAGCTCATGAACTGAACTTGCATCTTCCAGCCAAGTTTGGTAGAGATTCAGATCTGGTTGCTGGATCATGTGTGCAAATGTAGCGACTTCCTCAGTCATCGTATGAGGAGCCTGTTGGATAGGGAGTTGGACTTGATTACCTTGATGGTCGGTAAAAATAGCCGAGCGAACATGCTCGATGGTATTGAGGATCAAGGTGCCATCTGTCGTATAAATCTCGCAAGGAAGATTGGAAGTGATGTTTTTCCCAGCCTTGATATGAACTTGAAAGTCAGGGTAGAGGAGGATTCCATCTCCATTTAAGTCAATGCTATTGTCAAGCTGTTGAGCCTGATAGGTCGCGTCTTGAGCTTTTCCAAAGAGACGAACGGCAGCGTAGAGAGGATAAATTCCCAAATCCATAAGCGCTCCACCAGCAAAACGGTCTGAAAAGACATTTGGTATCTCCCCAGCCAACAAGTTAGGCATTTTGGAAGAATACTTAGCATAGTTGAAATCTGCCCCTAAAATTTGCTTGTCTGCTAAAAAGTTTTTGATAGTTATAAAAGCTTTTTCATGGTAATTGCGAGCTGCTTCGAATATAAAACAGTGATTTTTCTCAGCTGTATGTCTCAAATCTAGCCATTCTTGTGGCTGAGTGACAGCTGGTTTTTCAAGAATGACGTGTTTACCTGCAGACAAGGCAGCTTTTGCCTGAGCAAAATGCAAGGAATTTGGACTGGCAATATAGACCACATCAAAGGAGCTCTTGAAGAAGTCTTCTAATTGATCAAAGAGTTGGATATCCTGATAGCGAGAAGCAAAGGTTGCCGCAGTTTCTAGTTTTCTAGAATAGACTGCGACCAGCTTGTATTCTCCACTGGTATGGGCTGCTTCTATGAAGTGGTGGCTGATAGCCCCTGTTCCGATGACACCTAATTTAAGCATAGTTACTCCTTTTCCAATTTCAAATCCTTCTTTCATTATAACATAGATAGACAGGACTATCCAACAGAGGGGAAAAAATTTCAAATAAGCTACTAGGTCTTTTCCAAAGAAAGTGGTACAATAATGAGATGAGTAAATGAAATGGGAGGGAAAATGAGGTTATTACCGATAAGAAAAATATCACGTCAGTCTAAGAGGCTAGCGCTTTTTTTGACTTTTTGTGCAGGTTATGTAGATGCCTATACGTTTATTGTGCGAGGGAACACTCTTGTAGCTGGACAAACTGGGAATGTCGTCTTTCTTTCAGTAGAATTAATCCAAAATAATGTTTCAGATGTTAGGGACAAGGTTCTCACCTTGCTAGCTTTTATGATGGGGGTCTTTTTATTAACTGTTTATAAGGAAAAATTGAGAATTGTGAAAAAACCGATTCTGTCACTGATTCCTTTGGCAATCTTATCAATCATTATTGGTTTTGTGCCGCAAACTGTGGATAATATCTATCTAGTACCACCCTTGGCCTTCTGTATGGGACTGGTGACAACTGCTTTTGGAGAAGTGTCGGGTATTGCCTATAATAACGCTTTTATGACAGGAAATATCAAGCGGACCATGCTGGCTTTTGGAGATTATTTCCGAACCAAGCACACACCTTTTTTGCGTGAAGGATTTATATTTGTTAGCCTGCTTAGTAGTTTTGTCCTTGGCGTTGTCTTTTCAGCCTATTTGACGATTTTCTATCATGAAAAGACTATTCTTGGTGTTCCTATTATGATGAGTATTTTTTACCTCAGTATGCTTTTTGCCTCGTGGCGGAAAAAAGTAAAAGAAAAAGCTTCATTTTAGGTGTTATTACTTGTAAGAAAATAGGAGATATGCTATACTTGAAGAGTTGACTATGCACGTTCCTGTGCAACCGCACGAACATCGTTGCTCGTCGTATAACAAATTTAAACTTCGTCATTGTCGCCTTGCCTAACATAAGTTATGCCTTCGGCTCAATTCCTAGTTTATTCTTTGTTATACTTAGAGCTCTTCTTTTAAGTGGTTCGTCCCACGATGCTAGGCGAGTCTTCACAAAAAATTCGGGGAAACCCATAAAAATCATAGGAGGTGCATAATGAGCACATACGCAATTATCAAAACTGGCGGAAAACAAGTTAAAGTTGAAGTTGGTCAAGCAGTTTACGTTGAAAAATTGAACGTTGAAGCTGGTCAAGAAGTTACTTTTAACGAAGTTGTTCTTGTTGGTGGTGAAAACACTGTTGTCGGAACTCCACTTGTTGCTGGAGCTACTGTAGTTGGAACTGTTGAAAAACAAGGAAAACAAAAGAAAGTTGTTACTTACAAGTACAAACCTAAAAAAGGTAGCCACCGTAAACAAGGTCACCGTCAACCATATACAAAAGTTGTCATCAACGCAATCAACGCTTAATTTTAAGGAGAACACATGATACAAGCAGTCTTTGAGAGAGCCGAAGATGGCGAGCTGAGGAGTGCGGAAATTACTGGACACGCCGAGAGTGGCGAATACGGCTTAGATGTCGTGTGTGCATCGGTTTCTACGCTTGCCATTAACTTTATCAATTCTATTGAGAAATTTGCAGGCTATGAACCAATCCTAGAATTAAACGAAGATGAAGGTGGCTATCTGATGGTTGAAATTCCAAAAGATCTTCCTTCACACCAGAGAGAAATGACCCAGTTATTCTTTGAATCATTTTTCTTAGGTATGGCAAACTTATCGGAGAACTCTTCTGAGTTCGTCCAAACCAGAGTTATCACAGAAAACTAACACGGAGGAAAACATTATGTTAAAAATGACTCTTAACAACTTGCAACTTTTCGCCCACAAAAAAGGTGGAGGTTCTACATCAAACGGACGTGATTCACAAGCGAAACGTCTTGGAGCTAAAGCAGCTGACGGACAAACTGTAACAGGTGGATCAATCCTTTACCGTCAACGTGGTACACACATCTACCCAGGTGTAAACGTTGGACGTGGTGGAGACGATACTTTGTTCGCTAAAGTTGAAGGCGTAGTACGCTTTGAACGTAAAGGACGCGATAAAAAACAAGTTTCTGTTTACCCAATCGCTAAATAAAAAGGTCCAGTGAACCTTTTTATCCCGAGCCTTGAAATATAAAGGCGAGGAAGCTAGAAGTAGCATAAACTAAGGCTTTCCGAGTTTTCGGAGAGCCTCTTTTTTTGTTTTGATACCCATGATTTTTTCGTTCTTAGTGTAGATGAATTTTATGAGTGACATTATTTTTCTTCGATGGAAAACTTCTAAAATATGGTATAATGAAAAGATAAAGAAGTTGGGGGTAGAAGATGAACATTCAACAATTACGCTATGTTGTTGCCATTGCCAATAGTGGTACTTTCCGTGAAGCTGCTGAAAAGATGTATGTAAGCCAGCCGAGTCTGTCTATTTCTGTTCGTGATTTGGAAAAAGAGTTGGGCTTTAAGATTTTCCGTCGGACCAGCTCAGGAACTTTCTTGACCCGTCGTGGTATGGAATTCTATGAAAAAGCGCAAGAATTGGTCAAGGGATTTGATATTTTTCAAAATCAGTATGCCAATCCTGAGGAAGAAAAGGATGAATTTTCCATTGCTAGTCAGCACTATGACTTCTTGCCACCAACCATTACGGCTTTTTCAGAGCGCTATCCTGACTATAAGAACTTTCGTATTTTTGAATCAACTACTGTTCAAATCTTAGACGAAGTAGCGCAAGGGCATAGTGAGATTGGGATTATCTACCTCAACAATCAAAATAAAAAGGGGATCATGCAACGGGTTGAAAAGCTAGGTCTGGAGGTCATTGAATTGATTCCCTTCCATACCCACATTTATCTCCGTGAGGGGCATCCTTTGGCTCAGAAAGAGGAATTGGTCATGGAAGATTTAGCGGATCTACCGACAGTTCGTTTTACGCAGGAAAAGGACGAGTACCTTTATTATTCGGAGAATTTTGTCGATACTAGTGCTAGCTCACAGATGTTTAATGTGACAGACCGTGCTACCTTGAATGGTATTTTGGAGCGGACGGACGCCTATGCAACAGGTTCCGGATTTTTAGATAGTGATAGTGTCAATGGCATTACAGTTATTCGTCTCAGGGATAACCTAGATAATCGCATGGTCTATGTTAAACGTGAAGAGGTGGAGCTTAGTCAAGCTGGGACTCTCTTCGTAGAAGTCATGCAAGAATATTTTGATCAAAAGAGGAAATCATGAAAAAAAGAGGAATAGTGGCAGTCATTGTACTGCTTTTGATTGCGCTGGATCAGTTAGTTAAATCCTATATCGTCCAGCAGATTCCACTGGGTGAAGTGCGCTCTTGGATTCCCAATTTTATTAGTTTGACCTACCTGCAAAATCGAGGGGCAGCCTTTTCTATCTTACAAGATCAGCAGTTCTTATTTGCTATTATTACACTGGTCGTTATGGTAGGTGCCATTTGGTATCTACATAAGCACATGGAGGACTCACTCTGGATGGTCTTGGGTTTGACCTTGATTATCGCAGGTGGTCTTGGAAATTTTATTGACAGGGTGAGTCAGGGCTTTGTTGTGGATATGTTTCACCTTGACTTTATCAACTTTGCAATTTTCAATGTGGCAGATAGCTATCTGACGGTTGGAGTGATTATTTTATTGATTGCAATGCTAAAAGAGGAAATAAATGGAAATTAAAATTGAAACTGGTGGCCTGCGTTTAGATAAGGCTTTGTCGGATTTGACAGAATTATCACGCAGTCTCGCGAATGAACAAATTAAATCAGGTCAGGTCTTGGTCAATGGCCAAGTCAAGAAAGCTAAATACACTGTCCAAGAGGGCGATATCGTCACTTACCATGTGCCAGAACCAGAGGTTTTAGAGTATGTGGCTGAGAATCTTCCACTAGAAATCATCTACCAAGATGAGGATGTGGCTGTCGTTAACAAACCTCAGGGGATGGTTGTGCATCCGAGTGCTGGTCATATTAGTGGAACTCTGGTAAATGCCCTTATGTATCATATTAAGGACTTGTCGGGTATCAATGGGGTTCTGCGTCCAGGAATTGTTCACCGTATTGATAAAGATACGTCAGGCCTTCTCATGATTGCTAAAAATGATGAGGCGCATATAGCGCTTGCCCAAGAACTCAAGGATAAAAAGTCTCTCCGCAAATATTGGGCGATTGTTCATGGAAATCTGCCTAATGATCGCGGTGTGATTGAAGCGCCGATTGGCCGTAGTGAAAAAGATCGTAAGAAACAGGCTGTGACTGCTAAAGGGAAGCCTGCAGTGACCCGTTTCCACGTCTTGGAACGTTTTGGTGATTACAGCTTGGTAGAGTTGCAACTGGAGACAGGACGCACTCATCAAATCCGTGTCCACATGGCTTATATCGGCCATCCAGTCGCTGGGGATGAAGTCTATGGCCCTCGCAAGACTCTGAAAGGGCATGGGCAATTTCTTCATGCCAAGACTTTAGGTTTTACTCATCCGAGAACAGGTGAGACCATGGAATTTTCAGCAGATATCCCAGAGATTTTTAAGGAAACCTTGGAGAGATTGAGAAAGTAAGAATGAAAGAGAAATTGATTAGTTTAGCACTTGCAAGCACTTTTTTAAGTTTATCATGGTATGGGAATGTTCAAGCTCAAGAAAGTTCAGGAAATAAAATCCACTTTATAAATGTTCATGAAGGTGGTAGTGATGCGATTATTCTTGAAAGCAATGGACATTTTGCCATGGTGGATACAGGAGAAGATTATGACTTTCCAGATGGAAGTGATTCTCGTTATCCATGGAGACAGGGTATCAATACCACTTATAAGCATGTTCTGACAGACCGTGTTTTTCGTCATTTGAAGGAATTGGGTGTCCAAAAGCTTGATTTTATTTTGGTTACCCATACTCACAGCGATCATATTGGAAATGTTGATGAATTACTGTCTACCTATCCAGTTGACCGAGTCTATCTTAAAAAATATAGTGATAATCGTATTACTAAGCCTGAACGTCTTTGGGATAATCTGTATGGCTATGATAAGGTTTTACAGACTGCCGCAGAAAAAGGTGTTTCAGTGATTCAAAACATCACACAAGGAGATGCTCATTTTCAGTTTGGGGACATGGATATTCAGCTCTATAATTATGAAAATGAATATGATGAGAATGGAAATCTTAAACCTGTTTGGGATGATAATTCCAATTCCTTGATTAGTGTAGTGAAAGTCAATGGCAAGAAAATTTACCTTGGGGGTGACTTAGATAATGTGCATGGAGCAGAAGACAAGTACGGTTCTCTTATTGGAAAAGTTGATTTGATGAAGTTTAACCATCATTTAGATACAAAAAATTCTAATACAAAAAATTTTATAAGAAATTTGTCTCCTGAGATAATTGTTCAAACTTCCTCCTCACCAATTGGTTCGTATGATAGCGGTCAAGAAATAGATAGGGAATATATTAGCTGGATTGAATCAATGGGAATTCAACATATAAACGCAGCCAGCAAAGACTATGATGCGACAGTTTTTGATATTCGACAAGATGGTTTTGTCAATATTTCAACTTCCTACAAGCATATTCCAAGTTTTCAAGCTGGTTGGCATAAGAGTGCTTATGGAAACTGGTGGTATCAAGCACCTGATTCTACAGGAGAGTATGCTGTCGGTTGGAATGAAATCAAGGGTGACTGGTATTACTTCAATCAAACGGGTATCTTGTTACAGAATCAATGGAAAAAATGGAACAATCGTTGGTTTTATTTGACAGACTCTGGTGCTGCTGCAAAAAATTGGAAGAAAATCGCTGGAATCTGGTATTATTTTAACAAAGAAAACCAGATGGAAATTGGTTGGATTCAAGATAAAGAACAGTGGTATTATTTGGATTTTGATGGCTCTATGAAGACAGGTTGGCTTCAATATAAGGGGCAATGGTATTATTTCGCTCAATCAGGGGAAATGAAAACGGGCTGGGTAAAAGATAAAGAAACCTGGTACTATATGGATTCTACTGGTACCATGAAGACAGGCGAGATAGAAGTTTCTGGTCATCATTACTATCTAGAAGAATCAGGAGCTATGAAGCAAGGCTGGCTTAAAAAGGCAAATGATTGGTATTTCTATAAGGAAGACGGTTCACGAGCTGTTGGTTGGATTAAAGACAAGGATAAATGGTACTTCTTGAAAGAAAATGGTCAATTACTTGTGAACGGTAAGACACCAGAAGGCTATACTGTTGATTCAAGTGGTGCCTGGTTAGTGGATGTTCCGGTAGAGAAATCTGCTACAACTAGAGATACAAGTAACTCAGAAATAAAAGAATCCAATGAAGTAGTGAAAAAAGATCTTGAAAATAAAGAAACGAGTCAACACGAAAGTATTACAAGTTCTTCAACTAGTCAAGATTTGACTTCTTCAACTTCACAAAGCACTGAAACAAGTGCAAATAAATCGGAATCAGAACAGCAGTAAAAAAGAAGGTTTTAGGGCCTTCTTTTTCCTATCAACTCTTTTCTATTTCCTGCCATTCATGTTATAATGGATAAATATGAAGAATCGGAGTGAGACTATGAAATTCAAACGGATTGTCTTTAAGGTGGGGACTTCTTCTCTGACGAATGAGGATGGAAGTTTATCACGTAGTAAGGTAAAGGCTATTACCCAGCAATTGGCTATGTTGCACGAAGCTGGTCATGAGTTGATTTTGGTGTCGTCGGGTGCCATTGCTGCTGGTTTTGGAGCCTTAGGATTTAAAAAGCGTCCGACTAAGATTGCTGATAAACAGGCCTCAGCAGCGGTAGGACAAGGGCTTTTGTTGGAAGAATACACGACCAACCTTCTCTTGCGCCAAATCGTTTCTGCACAAATCTTGCTGACCCAGGATGACTTTGTGGATAAGCGCCGTTATAAAAATGCCCATCAGGCTTTGTCAGTTCTACTTAGTCGTGGGGCAATTCCTATCATCAACGAGAATGACAGTGTCGTTATTGATGAGCTCAAGGTTGGGGACAATGACACTCTTAGTGCCCAGGTAGCGGCCATGGTCCAAGCAGACCTTTTAGTCCTCTTGACAGATGTGGACGGTCTATATACAGGAAATCCTAATTCAGATCCAAGAGCCAAACGCTTGGAGAAAATCGAGACTATCAATCGTGAGATTATTGATATGGCCGGTGGAGCAGGTTCGTCTAATGGTACAGGTGGCATGTTAACCAAAATCAAAGCTGCAACTATCGCGACGGAATCAGGAGTTCCTGTTTATATTTGCTCATCCTTGAAGTCAGATGCAATGATTGAGGCGGCTGAGGAGACCAAGGATGGTTCCTACTTTGTTGCGCAAGAGAAGGGACTTCGTACCCAGAAACAATGGCTGGCTTTTTATGCTCAGAGTCAAGGTTCTATTTGGGTAGATAAAGGAGCTGCAGAAGCTCTCTCTCAACATGGCAAGAGTCTCCTTTTATCTGGTGTTGTTGAAGCAGAAGGCGCCTTTTCTTACGGTGATATCGTGACAGTATTTGACAAGGAAAGTGGAAAATCACTTGGAAAAGGACGCGTGCAATTTGGAGCATCTGCTTTGGAGGATATGTTGCGTTCTCAAAAAGCCAAGGGTGTCTTGATTCATCGTGACGACTGGATTTCCATTACTCCTGAAATCCAACTACTCTTTACAGAATTTTAGAGGTAAACTATGGTAAGTACACAAGAACAATTTGAACAGGTACAGGCTGTTAAAAAATCGATCAACACAGCTAGTGAAGAGGTGAAAAACCAAGCCTTGTTAGCCATGGCTGATCACTTAGTGGCAGCTACAGAGGAGATTTTGGCGGCCAATGCCCTTGATATGGAAGCTGCTAAGGGTAAAATCTCAGATGTGATGCTGGATCGTCTTTATTTGGATGCAGGGCGTATAGAAGCAATGGCAACTGGGATTCGTGAAGTGGTTGCTTTACCAGATCCAATAGGTGAAGTTTTAGAAAAAAGTCATCTTGAAAATGGTTTGGTTATCACCAAAAAACGTGTAGCTATGGGGGTTATCGGTATTATCTATGAAAGCCGTCCAAATGTGACGTCTGACGCGGCTGCTTTGGCTCTCAAGAGTGGAAATGCGGTTGTTCTTCGTAGTGGGAAGGATGCCTATCAAACTGCCCATGCTATTGTCACAGCTTTGAAGAAGGGCTTGGAGACGACTACTATTCACCCAGATGTGATTCAACTGGTGGAAGATACCAGCCGTGAAAGTAGCTATGCCATGATGAAGGCCAAGGGCTATCTAGACCTTCTTATTCCTCGTGGAGGAGCTGGGTTGATCAATGCAGTGGTTGAAAACGCTATTGTACCAGTTATCGAGACAGGGACTGGGATTGTCCATGTCTATGTGGATAAGGATGCAGATGAAGACAAGGCTCTGTCTATCATCAACAATGCCAAAACCAGTCGTCCTTCTGTCTGCAATGCCATGGAGGTTTTGCTGGTTCATGAAGTCAAGGCAGCAAGCTTCCTTCCTCGCTTGGAGCAAGTGCTGGTTGAGAATCGAAAAGAAGCTGGGTTGGAACCAATTCAATTCCGCCTAGATAGCACAGCAAGTCAGTTTGTTTCAGGTCACGCAGCTGAAGCACAAGACTTTGACACCGAGTTTTTAGACTATGTCCTAGCTGTTAAGGTTGTGAGCAGTTTAGAAGAAGCGGTTGCCCATATTGAGGCTCACAGTACTCATCATTCGGACGCCATTGTGACGGAAAATGCTGAAGCTGCTGCTTACTTTACAGATCAAGTGGACTCTGCAGCGGTTTATGTTAATGCCTCAACTCGTTTTACCGATGGTGGCCAATTTGGTCTTGGTTGTGAAATGGGGATTTCTACTCAGAAATTGCACGCGCGTGGTCCAATGGGCTTGAAGGAGTTGACCAGCTACAAGTATGTGGTTACTGGTGACGGACAGATAAGGGAGTAAGAGATGAAGATTGGATTTATCGGTTTGGGGAATATGGGTGCTAGCTTGGCCAAGGCTGTTTTGCAGGCTAAGACGGGTGATGACCTTCTCCTTGCCAATCGTAGTCAAGCCAAGGTGGATGCTTTCATTGCTGACTTTGGCGGTCAGGCTTCCAGCAATGAAGAAATATTCGCAGAAGCAGATGTGATTTTTCTAGGAGTGAAGCCTGCTCAGTTCTCAGACTTGCTTTCTCAATATCAGACCATCCTTGAAAAACGAGAAAGTCTTCTTTTGATTTCCATGGCAGCTGGATTGACCTTGGAAAAACTGGCTAGTCTTCTTCCAAGTCAGCACCGAATTATTCGTATGATGCCTAATACCCCTGCTTCTATCGGACAAGGAGTGATTAGTTATGCCTTGTCTTCTAATTGCAGGGCTGAGGACAGTGAGCTCTTTTGTCAGCTTTTAACTAAGGCTGGTCTCTTGGTTGAACTGGGAGAAGGATTAATAGACGCGGCGACAGGTCTTGCAGGTTGTGGACCGGCCTTTGTCTATCTCTTTATTGAGGCCATGGCAGATGCAGGTGTTCAGACAGGATTACCAAGAGAAACGGCATTGAAAATGGCGGCTCAAACTGTGGTAGGAGCTGGTCAATTGGTCCTAGAAACCCAAGAGCATCCTGGGGTCTTGAAAGACCAAGTCTGTAGCCCAGGCGGTTCGACTATTGCAGGCGTAGCAAGCCTAGAAGCGCATGCTTTTCGAGGAACGGTCATGGATGCAGTTGGTCAAGCCTACAAACGAACACAAGAACTAGGTAAATAAGAGGTAGTTTTGTCTGCCTCTTTTATGGTGGCTGATACTCTTCGAAAATCTCTTCAAACTGCGTCAGCTTCCATCTGCAACCTCAAAACAGTGTTTTGAGCAACCTGCGGCTAGCTTCCTAGTTTGCTCTTTGATTTTCATTGAGTATTAAATGAGAAGACAAAAAAGATTGCCACAAACCCCCATTTTTTTGATAGAATAGAAGTAGTAAAAAAGAAATGAGTTAGACATGTCAAAAGGATTTTTAGTCTCTCTTGAGGGACCAGAGGGAGCAGGAAAGACCAGTGTTTTAGAGACTCTGCTACCAATTTTAGAGGAAAAAGGAGTAGAGGTGCTGACGACCCGTGAACCAGGAGGTGTCTTGATAGGAGAGAAGATTCGGGAAGTAATTTTGGATCCAAGTCATACTCAGATGGATGCGAAGACAGAGTTGCTTCTTTATATTGCTAGTCGCAGACAGCACTTGGTGGAAAAAGTTCTTCCAGCACTTGAAGCTGGCAAGTTGGTCATTATGGACCGCTTCATCGATAGTTCTCTTGCATATCAGGGATTTGGTCGTGGCTTGGATATTGACGCCATTGACTGGCTTAACCAGTTTGCGACAGATGGCCTTAAACCCGATTTGACACTCTATTTTGACATCGAGGTGGAAGAAGGACTAGCTCGCATTGCTGCTAATAGCAATCGTGAGGTCAATCGTTTGGACTTAGAAGGTTTGGACTTGCATAAAAAAGTTCGTAAAGGTTATCTTTCTCTCCTGGAAAAAGAAGGAAATCGCATTGTCAAGATTGATGCGAGTCTTCCATTGGAGCAAGTTGTGGAAACTACCAAGGCTGTCTTGTTTGATAGAATGGGATTAGCTAAATGAAACAAGATCAACTAAAGGCTTGGCAGCCAGACCAGTTTGACCGCTTTGTACGTATCCTAGAACAAGACCAGCTCAATCACGCCTATCTCTTTTCAGGTTTCTTTGGAAGCTTGGAAATGGCTCAATTTCTAGCTAAGAGCCTCTTTTGTACGGATAAAGTAGGTGTGTTGCCATGTGAGAAATGTCGGAATTGTAAGCTTATTGAACAGGGAGAATTTCCCGATGTTACCTTAATTAAGCCAGTCAATCAGGTCATCAAGACAGAACGCATTCGGGAATTGGTGGGCCAGTTTTCCCAAGCAGGGATTGAAAGTCAGCAACAGGTCTTTATTATCGAGCAAGCTGAGAAAATGCATCCTAATGCAGCCAATTCTCTGCTCAAGGTCATCGAAGAACCCCAGAGTGAGGTTTACATTTTCTTCTTGACCAGCGATGAGGAAAAGATCTTACCAACAATCCGCAGTCGGACGCAAATTTTTCACTTTAAAAAACAAGCAGAAAAACTCGTCCATCAATTAGAACAAGCAGGTCTGGTCAAGAAAAAAGCAACTCTTTTAGCCCAGTTTAGTCAATCGCGAGCTGAAGCAGAAAAGTTGGCAAATCAGGTAAGTTTTTGGACCTTGGTCGATGAAAGTGAACGCCTGATGACTTGGTTAGTGGCTAAGAAAAAAGAAAGTTATTTGCAAGTTGCCAAACTAGCTAGCTTGGCAGATGATAAGGAAAAACAAGATCAGGTTTTACGGATTCTTGAAGTTCTCTGTGGACAAGATATCCTACAAGCAAGAGTAAGGGTGATTCTACAAGATTTGCTAGAAGCTAGAAAAATGTGGCAAGCTAATGTCAGCTTTCAAAATGCCATGGAATATCTGGTATTAGAAGAAATATAAACTCATACTCTTCGAAAATCTCTTCAAACTACGTTAACGTCGCCTTGCCGTATAGATGTTACTGACTTCGTCAGTCTTATCCGGCAACCTCAAAGCAGTGCTTTGAGCAGCTTGCGGTTAGTTTCCTAGTTTGCTCTTTGATTTTCATTGAGTATTAAAAATGAACGATATAGAAAGGAAAGGGCTGTTTTATGGACAAAAAAGAATTATTTGACGCGCTGGATGATTTTTCCCAACAGTTATTGGTAACCTTAGCCGATGTGGAAGCCATCAAGAAAAATCTCAAGAGCCTAGTAGAGGAAAATACAGCTCTTCGCTTGGAAAATAGTAAGTTGCGCGAGCGCTTGGGTGAGGTGGAAGCAGACGCTCCCGTCAAGGCCAAGCATGTACGAGAAAGTGTTCGTCGCATTTATAAAGATGGTTTTCACGTTTGTAATGATTTTTATGGTCAACGTCGAGAGCAGGACGAGGAATGTATGTTCTGTGATGAGTTGTTATACAGGGAGTAGGCATGCAGATTCAAAAAAGTTTTAAGGGACAGTCTCCCTATGGCAAGCTGTATCTAGTGGCAACGCCGATTGGCAATCTAGATGATATGACTTTTCGAGCTATCCAGACCTTGAAAGAAGTGGATTGGATTGCTGCTGAAGACACGCGCAATACAGGGCTTTTGCTCAAGCATTTTGATATTTCCACCAAGCAGATCAGTTTTCATGAGCACAATGCCAAAGAAAAAATTCCTGATTTGATTGATTTCCTGAAAGCAGGACAAAGTATTGCTCAGGTATCCGATGCGGGTCTGCCTAGTATTTCTGACCCAGGGCATGATTTGGTTAAGGCTGCCATTGAGGAAGAAATTGCGGTTGTGACTGTTCCAGGTGCCTCTGCAGGAATTTCTGCCTTGATTGCCAGTGGTTTAGCGCCACAGCCACATATCTTTTATGGTTTTTTACCCAGAAAGTCAGGCCAGCAAAAGCAATTTTTTGACTCGAAAAAAGATTATCCTGAAACACAAATTTTCTATGAATCGCCTCATCGTGTAGCAGATACGTTGGAAAATATGTTGGAAGTCTATGGTGACCGCTCGGTCGTCTTGGTCAGGGAATTGACCAAAATCTATGAAGAATACCAAAGAGGTACAATTTCTGAGTTGTTAGAAAGCGTCTCTGAAACACCACTTAAGGGAGAATGCCTTCTCATTGTTGAAGGCGCCAGCCAAGATGTGGAGGAAAAAGACGAGGAGGACTTGTTTTCAGAAATCCAAGCCCGCATCCAGCAAGGCATGAAGAAAAATCAAGCTATCAAGGAAATAGCTAAGATTTACCAGTGGAATAAGAGTCAACTCTATGCTGCCTACCATGAATGGGAAGAAAAACAAGAAAATGACTAAACAGGGAAGTTTGCCTTCTTCCCTTTTTTTGTTATACTAGTAGAAGAAAAAAATAGAAAGATTTGTGGGTGTTAAACAAGCCAGTGCCTTGTTTTGATATGAACTTAGGTTCCACCCAAAGAGGTATTAGTGTCGTGTCTCAATCTTATATCAATGTTATCGGTGCTGGTTTGGCAGGTTCTGAAGCAGCCTACCAAATCGCAGAGCGTGGTATTCCAGTTAAACTTTATGAAATGCGTGGTGTCAAGTCAACACCCCAGCACAAAACAGACAATTTTGCTGAGTTAGTTTGTTCTAATTCCCTTCGTGGGGATGCTTTGACAAATGCTGTCGGGCTTCTCAAGGAAGAAATGCGTCGCTTGGGTTCTGTTATTTTGGAATCTGCTGAGGCTACACGTGTTCCCGCTGGAGGAGCCCTTGCGGTGGACCGTGATGGTTTCTCCCAAATGGTGACCGAAAAAGTGGCCAACCACCCCTTGATTGAAGTGGTTCGTGATGAAATTACAGAATTGCCGACAGATGTTATTACAGTTGTGGCGACTGGTCCCTTGACTAGTGATGCCCTGGCTGAAAATATTCATGCCCTTAATGATGGCGATGGCTTCTATTTCTACGATGCGGCAGCGCCGATTATCGATGTCAACACTATCGATATGAGCAAGGTTTATCTCAAATCTCGTTATGATAAGGGAGAAGCCGCTTATCTCAACGCGCCCATGACCAAGCAAGAGTTTATGGATTTCCATGAAGCCTTAGTCAATGCAGAAGAAGCACCGCTTAATTCTTTCGAAAAAGAAAAGTACTTTGAAGGATGTATGCCAATCGAAGTTATGGCCAAACGTGGCATTAAAACTATGCTTTATGGTCCTATGAAACCAGTCGGTTTGGAGTATCCAGACGACTACACAGGACCTCGTGATGGAGAATTCAAAACCCCTTATGCGGTGGTTCAGCTTCGTCAGGATAATGCAGCTGGTAGCCTATACAATATTGTTGGTTTCCAGACCCACCTCAAATGGGGAGAACAAAAGCGTGTCTTCCAAATGATTCCAGGTCTTGAAAATGCTGAATTTGTTCGTTATGGTGTTATGCACCGCAATTCTTACATGGATTCACCAAATCTTCTTGAACAGACTTACCGTTCTAAGAAACAACCAAATCTCTTCTTTGCTGGTCAGATGACGGGTGTGGAAGGCTATGTTGAATCAGCAGCATCAGGTTTAGTTGCAGGTGTTAACGCTGCTCGACTCTTCAAGGGAGAAAGCGAGGCTATTTTCCCAGAAACAACAGCGATTGGAAGCTTAGCTCATTACATCACCCATGCGGACAGCAAACATTTCCAACCAATGAATGTCAATTTCGGAATTATCAAGGAGTTGGAAGGCGAACGTATCCGTGATAAGAAGGCTCGTTATGAAAAAATTGCAGAGCGTGCCCTTAGTGACTTAGAGGAATTTTTAACAGTCTAATTTTTTTGAAAGAATTGCTCATGATACTATAAAAATCTTAGAAATTGTGATAAAATAGGTAGGATAAAAAAAGGAGAGTGAAAATGGCGAATCCCAAGTATAAACGTATTTTAATCAAGTTATCAGGTGAAGCCCTTGCCGGTGAACGTGGCGTAGGGATTGATATCCAAACAGTTCAAACAATCGCAAAAGAGATTCAAGAAGTTCATAGCTTAGGTATCGAAATTGCCCTTGTTATTGGTGGAGGAAATCTTTGGCGTGGAGAACCTGCAGCAGAAGCAGGTATGGATCGCGTTCAGGCAGATTACACAGGAATGCTTGGGACTGTTATGAATGCTCTTGTGATGGCAGATTCATTGCAACAAGTTGGGGTTGATACACGTGTTCAAACAGCTATTGCCATGCAACAAGTGGCAGAGCCTTATGTCCGTGGACGTGCCCTTCGTCACCTTGAAAAAGGCCGTATCGTTATCTTTGGTGCCGGAATTGGTTCACCTTACTTCTCAACAGATACAACAGCGGCCCTTCGTGCAGCTGAAATCGAAGCAGATGCTATTCTTATGGCTAAAAACGGTGTCGATGGTGTTTACAATGCCGATCCTAAGAAAGACAAGACAGCCGTTAAGTTTGAAGAATTGACCCACCGTGACGTTATCAATAAAGGTCTTCGTATCATGGACTCAACAGCTTCAACCCTCTCAATGGATAACGACATTGACTTGGTTGTCTTCAACATGAACCAACCAGGCAACATCAAACGTGTCGTATTTGGTGAAAATATCGGAACAACAGTTTCAAATAATATCGAAGAAAAGGAATAAGAAAGAATATGGCTAACGCAATTATTGAAAAAGCTAAAGAGAGAATGACCCAGTCTCACCAATCACTTGCTCGTGAATTTGGTGGTATCCGTGCTGGCCGTGCCAATGCAAGCTTGCTTGACCGTGTACATGTAGAATACTATGGAGTAGAAACTCCTCTTAACCAAATCGCTTCAATTACGATTCCAGAAGCGCGTGTTTTGTTGGTAACACCATTTGACAAGTCTTCATTGAAAGACATCGAACGTGCTTTGAACGCTTCTGATCTTGGTATCACACCAGCTAACGACGGTTCTGTGATTCGTTTGGTTATCCCTGCTCTCACAGAAGAAACTCGTCGTGACCTTGCTAAAGAAGTGAAGAAGGTTGGCGAAAATGCAAAAGTGGCTGTCCGCAATATCCGTCGCGATGCTATGGACGAAGCTAAGAAACAAGAAAAAGCAAAAGAAATCACTGAAGACGAATTGAAGACTCTTGAAAAAGACATTCAAAAAGTAACAGACGATGCTGTCAAACACATCGACGACATGACTGCCAACAAAGAGAAAGAACTTTTGGAAGTCTAAAAATAAACAGAAAAACTCAGTTGGCATTGCTGGCTGAGTTTTATTCGAAAGAAGGAAATATGAATACAAATCTTGCAAGTTTTATCGTTGGACTGATCATCGATGAAAACGACCGTTTTTACTTTGTGCAAAAGGATGGTCAAACCTATGCTCTTGCTAAGGAAGAAGGTCAACATACAGTAGGGGATACGGTCAAAGGTTTTGCATACACGGATATGAAGCAAAAACTCCGCCTGACAACCATAGAAGTGACTGCCACTCAGGACCAATTTGGTTGGGGAACTGTAACGGAAGTTCGTAAAGACTTGGGTGTCTTTGTGGATACAGGCCTTCCTGACAAGGAAATCGTTGTGTCACTCGATATTCTACCTGAGCTTAAGGAACTTTGGCCTAAGAAGGGCGACCAACTCTACATCCGTCTTGAAGTGGACAAGAAAGACCGTATCTGGGGACTCTTGGCTTATCAAGAAGACTTCCAACGTCTGGCTCGTCCTGCCTACAACAACATGCAGAATCAAAACTGGCCAGCCATTGTTTACCGCCTCAAGCTGTCAGGAACTTTTGTTTACCTGCCAGAAAATAACATGCTTGGTTTTATCCATCCTAGTGAGCGCTACGCAGAACCACGTTTGGGGCAAGTTCTAGATGCGCGTGTCATTGGTTTCCGTGAAGTGGACCGCACTCTGAACCTCTCCCTCAAACCACGTTCTTTTGAGATGTTGGAAAATGATGCCCAGATGATTTTGACTTACTTGGAAAGCAATGGCGGTTTCATGACCTTAAACGATAAGTCATCCCCTGAGGACATCAAGGCAACCTTTGGCATTTCTAAAGGTCAGTTTAAGAAAGCACTCGGTGGCTTGATGAAGGCTGGCAAAATCAAGCAAGACCAGTTTGGGACTGAATTGATTTAGGGAGACTTATGAGAAAATCATTTTACACTTGGCTCATGACTGAGCGCAATCCTAAAAGTAACAGTCCCAAGGCTATCTTGGCAGATCTAGCCTTTGAAGAGTCAGCCTTCCCAAAACACACAGATGATTTTGATGAGGTGAGTCGCTTTTTGGAAGAGCATGCCAGTTTCTCTTTCAACCTAGGTGACTTTGATGCCATCTGGCAAGAATACATAGAACACTAGCATTTATTCACTGGGTTTGGGCTAGTAATTTCTCCATCCCTTTGCTATAATAAAAAGAAATAAAAGGATTAGAGAGGTTCTTTATTTGAAGGAACATTCAATTGACATTCAACTGAGTCATCCAGATGACCTGTTTCATCTTTTTGGTTCCAATGAACGCCATCTTCGTTTGATGGAAGAAGAGCTTGATGTGGTGATTCATGCTCGTACGGAGATTGTGCAGGTTTTGGGAGAAGAGGCTACCTGTGAGGAAGCTCGTCAGGTTATTCAGGCTTTGATGGTCTTGGTCAATCGGGGAATGACCGTTGGCACGCCAGATGTGGTGACTGCGATTAGCATGGTCAAAAACGATGAAATTGACAAGTTTGTCGCCCTTTACGAAGAAGAAATCATTAAGGATAATACTGGGAAGCCTATCCGTGTTAAAACATTGGGTCAAAAACTGTATGTTGACAGTGTCAAACAGCACGATGTGACCTTTGGAATTGGGCCTGCAGGGACAGGGAAAACCTTTCTCGCAGTGACCTTGGCAGTGACAGCCCTTAAACGTGGGCAAGTCAAGCGGATTATCCTAACTCGTCCAGCAGTTGAGGCAGGAGAGAGTCTTGGATTTCTTCCGGGTGATCTCAAGGAGAAGGTGGATCCTTACCTTCGACCTGTTTACGATGCCTTGTACCAGATTCTGGGGAAAGACCAAACAACTCGTCTTATGGAGCGTGAAATTATCGAGATTGCGCCCCTTGCCTATATGCGTGGACGGACCTTGGATGATGCCTTTGTCATTCTCGATGAGGCGCAAAATACAACCATCATGCAGATGAAGATGTTCTTGACGCGTTTAGGCTTTAATTCTAAGATGATTGTCAATGGAGATATTAGTCAGATTGACTTGCCACGTAATGTCAAGTCTGGTTTGATTGATGCTCAAGAGAAACTCAAGAATATTCACCAGATTGACTTTGTTCATTTTTCAGCCAAGGATGTGGTTCGCCATCCAGTTGTCGCTCAAATTATCCGAGCCTATGAACCATCTCCAGTTAAAAAAGAAGAGAGTGAAGAATTAGAGCCTCAACCTCTATCTGAAGGATAGTTCTTTTGTACTTAAAGTTATCTCAATGCTAAATCTATAGTTGATTGAAGCTAGAATAGTACGTTGTGACTACTAAAACATTTCTAGAAATTAATTTGACTTTCCTGATTGATTTGTTTATATCTTATTTCAATCTACTATAAGTTTGCTTTTTAAATGTTTTATTCAATATCCTTGTATGAGATTAGAAACTTTTCAAGTGGTGGAATCCTATGGAATCAATCTTTTTAAAACTATCCCAGTATCCAATAATGGAGACTGAGCGTTTATTGCTTAGACCTGTAACTTTGGATGATGCGGAAGCAATGTTTGACTATTCCTCGGACAAGGATAATACACGTTACACTTTTCCCACCAATCAAAGCTTGGAAGAAACCAAGAATAATATTGCTCAGTTCTACTTGGCCAATCCCTTAGGACGTTGGGGAATAGAACTAAAAAGCAATGGCAAATTTATCGGAACCATTGATTTGCACAAGATTGATCCTGTTCTTAAGAAGGCAGCTATTGGTTACATTATCAATAAAAAATATTGGAATCAAGGTTTGACGACAGAAGCCAATCGTGCCGTGATTGAGCTTGCTTTTGAGAAGGTTGGAATGAACAAGTTGACCGCCCTTCACGATAAGGACAATCCTGCATCTGGAAAGGTCATGGAGAAATCAGGCATGCGTTTTTCCCATGCAGAACCATATGCTTGTATGGACCAGCATGAAGAAGGCCGAATCGTTACAAGAGTTCATTATGTCTTGACCAAGGAAGACTATTTTGCAAATAAATAAGCAGTTGAAAAGAAATTTTGGCTCTTTGTCAACTGTAGTGGGTTGAAGAAAAGCTAAGCTCTAGAAAGGACAGATTTAGTCCTTTCTTTTTTGATA